>NZ_JBEZLR010000156.1:0-15513 GCF_040652275.1 Streptomyces sp. NPDC048275 | reverse complement strand
GTGCTGCTCGACATGCAGGGCCCGCTCGGCCCCGGCGGCTCGCACCCCGCGCTGCTCACGGACGCCGCGGACGCGGGGTGATCCAAACGACAGGCCCTAGCCGCGAGTTGTTTGTGGCTGGTCGTGCAGTTCCCCGCGCCGCTGGGGGGCGCGAGGCAGGCGGAGTTCGAACAGTGCTCCGCCTGCCGGAGCCTGGTGGGCCGTGAGTGATCCCCCGTGGCGTAGTGCGATGTCGCGGGCGATGGCGAGGCCCAGGCCGGCTCCGCCGTCGTCGCGGCTGCGGGACTCGTCGAGGCGTACGAACCGTTCGAAGACCCGCTCCCGCTGGTCCTCGGGAATCCCCTCCCCGTCGTCGGCGACCGTCAGCACGGTCCAGGTCCCGTCCGTGCGCAGCTCGACCGCGACCCGCTCCCCGGCGTGCCGCTGCGCGTTGTCCAGCAGATTCGCCAGCAGCCGCGCCACCTGCCCCCGGGATCCGGTCACCTCGACATCGTCGGCGTCGACCGTGACACCGGGCCGCCGCTCGACCGCCTCCCGGGCAAGCACGCCGAGGCCGAAACGCGCGTCCCCCGGCCGCTCCCCCGCGTCCAGCCGGGCCAGCAACAGCAGGTCGGCGGCGAGCCGTTGCAGCCGTACGGTGTCCTCCACCGCCCCCGCCACATCCAGCAGCTCCGGGTGTGCGGCGCCCACTTCGAGCTGGGTGCGCAGGGAGGCGATGGGGCTGCGGAGTTCGTGCGAGGCGTCGGCGACGAACCGCCGCTGCCGGTCCACGGACGTCTCCAGGGCGGCCAGCGTCTCGTTGGTCGTCCGGGCCAGCCGAGCCACCTCGTCCTGCGTGTCCGGCACGGGCACGCGCCGCGCGAGGTCCGCCGAGGCGGTGATGGCGGCCATCTCGCGCCGGATGCCCTCCACGGGCCGCAGGGCACGCCGGGTCACCAGCCAGGTCACCGTGCCGACCGTCACCAGGAGCAGCGGCAGCCCGATCAGCATGGCCGTCAACGCGGTCCCGACGGCGCCCTGTTCGGCGGAGAGCGGGGCGCCCGCGTACACGGTCAGGGTGACGTCCCGGGGCGTGGTCACCTCGACGGCCGCGAACCGGTAGTCCTCGGTGTCCCCGTCGACGGTGGCGGTGCCCCGGGTGTACCGCACTTCTTCGGAGATCTGCCCGACCGCGGGGTCGTCGTCGTCCTTGCCGTGATCGTCGTCATCGTCCTCGGTACCCGCGTCGCCACTGGGCCGCACGACGGTCACGCCCGTCCCGCTGACTCCGTCCAGGTCCTCACTCGCGGCCACCAGCCGTCCCCGCTCGTCGGCGACCTGGACCGGGTGCTCCTCGTCGTCCGCCCACGCCAGCTCCCCGTACGCGATCCCCGCCGCCAGTTGCGAGGCGACCCGGCGGGCGGCGGAGTCGGCCTGCGCGTCCGCCTGGTCGACCAGGTTGGCACGCAGGGACAGCAGTACGGCGGCACCGGCGGCGACCAGGGCGACGGCCACGACGAGGGTGGCGCCGAGCGTCGCCTTGGCCCGTACGGACCCGAAGAGGCGACCGGGGTGACCGGGGCGGTCGCGGCGGCTCACCTCGCCTCCAGCCGGTACCCGGCGCCGCGCACGGTCCGGATCAGCTCGGCGCCGAGCTTGCGGCGCAGGGTGCTGACGTACACCTCGACGATGTTGGGGTCGCCGTCGTACGCGAAGTCCCAGACGTGTTCGAGGATCTCGGCCTTGGAGACCACCTCCCCGGGCCGCAGCACGAGCTGCTCGAGTACGGAGAACTCCTTGGTGGTGAGGGCGACTTCCGCGTCGCCGTTGAAGACGCGCCGGGCGGCGGTGTCGACCTTGAGCCGGCCGAGGATGCGGACGGGCGAGGCACCGGCCTGCCCGCGCCGGCGCAGCAGCGCCTTGATCCGGGCGACCAGCACCACGTACGAGAAGGGCTTGGTCAGGTAGTCGTCGGCGCCGGTGTCGAGCCCCTCGGCCTCGTCGTACTCGCCGTCCTTGGCGGTGAGCATGAGGATCGGCACGTCGTGGCCGGCGGCGCGGAGGGTGGCGCAGACGCGGTAGCCGTTCATGCCGGGCAGCATGATGTCGAGGACGACGAGGTCGTACGTCCCTTCCGTGGCGCGGTGCAGCCCTTCGAGCCCGTCGTGGACGACGTCCACGGCGTAGCCCTCGGCCGTCAGGCCCTTGGCGAGCGACAGGGCCAGCCGCTTCTCGTCCTCCACGATCAACAGGCGCATGAGCCAAGGGTGGCAAACCGATCCTGAAGAACCCTTCAGCCGGCTTCAGGCTGCCTTCAGCGTCGGTCGCGCAGATTGATCCGAGTCGACAGCGAAACGACTCGGGAGGAACCCACATGAAGCGCAACATCGTCATCGCCACCGTCGCCGCCGCGGCCCTGATCGGGGGCGGTACCGCGACGGCACTGGCGGTCACGGCGGACGGCGGGTCGCCGACGCGGCAGTCGACCGCGCGGGCGGCGGAGGACGCGGCGCGCGTGGTTCTCGTACGTGATGACCGCGCCGACAGCGACCGTGACGAAGACTCCGATGCCTCCGACGACTCGGTGCGGGTGACGTCGATCGAGGTGACGGCCTCCGACGCCATCGCCGCCGCGCTGCGGCACGCGCCGGGGACGGCCGTGTCGGCGGAACTCGACGACCACAAGGGCGCCGTGGTCTGGGACGTCGCCGTCCTGGCCGTGGACGACACCTGGCACAGCGTCCGGGTCGATCTGAGCACGGGGCGGGTCCTCGGTTCGCACGTGGAGCACGAGGACGGCACCGCCGAGGTACGGGCCGCGCTGAAGGGCGCGTCGACGACCGCGGCCCAGGCGGCGCGGGCCGCCGCCGCGAAGGGCGTGGTCACCTCGGTCGACCTGGAGGACGACGGCGGCCGGGCCCCCGCATGGGAGGCGGAGACCCGGACGTCGCAGGGCGTGGAACGGGAGTGGCGGGTGGACCTGGGCACGGGCAAGGTGACGGCGGTTCAGTCGGACGACGACTGACCACACCGCTCCCGGCGGGGGCGCGGAACTCGCCCCGTCAGCCCTCCGTCAGCCCCTCCACCAGCGAGTCGGCCGCCCGGTAAGGATCCAGCTCTCCCGCCACGATCCGCTCCGCGAGTGCGCTGAGGCGGCGGTCGCCGTGCAGGTCCCCGATCCGCTCCCGTAGGGCCGTGACGGCGATCGTCTCGACCTCCTGTGAGGCGCGGGCGAGGCGGCGCGAGGCGAGGACGCCGTGCTCCTCCATCCACGCCCGGTGCTTCTCCAGGGCCTCGACGACCTCGTCGATGCCCTCGCCCCGGGCTGCGACCGTCTTGACGATGGGGGGACGCCAGTCGCCGGGGCTCCGGGACTCGCCGAGGCCGAGCATGTGGTTCAACTCACGGGCGGTGGCGTCGGCGCCGTCACGGTCGGCCTTGTTGACCACGTACACGTCGCCGATCTCCAGGATTCCGGCCTTGGCCGCCTGGATGCCGTCGCCCATGCCGGGGGCAAGGAGAACGACCGAGGTGTCGGCCTGGGAGGCGATCTCGACCTCCGACTGGCCCACGCCCACCGTCTCCACCAGGATCACGTCGCAGCCCGCCGCGTCGAGGACGCGGATGGCCTGGGGTGCCGCCCAGGCGAGTCCGCCGAGGTGGCCGCGCGTCGCCATCGAGCGGATGTACACCCCGGGGTCCGACGCGTGCTCGGACATGCGGACGCGGTCGCCCAGCAGCGCGCCCCCGGAGAACGGGGACGACGGGTCGACGGCCAGGACGCCGACCCGCTTCCCCTGCCGCCGGTAGGCGGTCACCAGCCCCGAGGTCGACGTCGACTTGCCGACACCCGGCGACCCGGTGAGCCCGACGACGTACGCCCCGCCGGCCAGCGGAGCCAGCGCCGCCATGACCTCGCGCAGCTGCGGGGACGCCCCCTCCACCAGGGAGATCAGCCGGGCCACTGCCCGCGGCCGGCCTTCCCTGGCCTGGGCCACCAGTGAGGAGACGTCCTGCATCACAGCTCCGTTCCGAGTAGATCCGAGTAGAGACGTAACAGCCGTACGGAAGAACAGCCGTACAGAAGGACTCAGGCCTTGGGTACCCGCACGATCAGCGCGTCACCCTGCCCGCCGCCACCGCACAGCGCCGCCGCACCGACTCCGCCACCGCGCCGCTTCAGCTCGAGGGCGAGGTGCAGTACGAGCCGGGCGCCCGACATTCCGATCGGGTGACCGAGGGCGATGGCGCCACCGTTGACGTTCACCCTTTCCGTGGATACACCGAGGTCCTTCATTGACTGCACCGCGACCGCGGCGAACGCTTCGTTGATCTCGATGAGGTCGAGGTCCTCGACCTCGAGTCCCTCCTTCTTCAGGGCGTGCTGGATGGCGTTCGAGGGCTGGGACTGGAGGGAGTTGTCCGGTCCGGCGACGTTGCCGTGCGCGCCGATCTCGGCGATCCAGTCGAGGCCGAGTTCCTGCGCCTTCGCCTTGCTCATGACCACGACGGCGGCGGCGCCGTCCGAGATCTGCGAGGACGTACCGGCCGTGATGGTGCCGTCCTTGGTGAACGCGGGGCGCAGTTTGCCGAGCGACTCCACCGTGGTCTCGGCGCGGATGCCCTCGTCCTGGCTGAAGACGACCGGCTCACCACGCCGCTGCGGAATCTCGATCGGCGTGATCTCCGCCTCGAAGATTCCGTTCTTCTGCGCGGCGGCCGCACGCTGGTGCGACAGGGCCGCGATCTCGTCCTGCTCGGGGCGGGCGATGCCGAGGCGGGTGTTGTGCTTCTCGGTCGACTCACCCATGGCGATGTTCTCGAAGGCGTCCGTGAGACCGTCGTACGCCATGGCGTCGAGCATCTCGATGGCGCCGTACTTGAATCCCTCGCGGGATTTCGGGAGCAGGTGCGGCGCGTTCGTCATGGATTCCTGGCCGCCCGCGACGACGACGTCGAATTCACCGGCTCGGATCAACTGGTCCGCCAGCGCGATCGCGTCGAGGCCGGACAGACACACCTTGTTGATGGTGAGCGCCGGAACGCTCATCGGGATGCCCGCCTTGACGGCTGCCTGTCGTGCCGGGATCTGCCCTGCGCCGGCCTGCAGCACCTGACCCATGATCACGTACTGCACCTGGTCGCCACCGATACCCGCACGGTCGAGGGCGGACTTGATCGCGAAGCCACCGAGGTCGGCTCCGGAGAAGCTCTTCAGTGAGCCGAGCAACCGTCCCATCGGGGTGCGAGCACCCGCGACGATCACCGAGGTCGTGCTGTTCGTTCCAGACATGTGGTGCGATCCCCTTTCAGCCTGCACAGCTGAGGAGTGAACGAGGGTTTACTTGAATGTACTGAGCGGTAGGCCACCCGTCATCCGGCGGTCAGTGTGATCGCGCGCACGTTGCGTAACCGCCGCGGGAGCGCTCCACTAACACCATGCTGACGCGAATCGACCACATCGGGATCGCCTGCTTCGACCTCGACAAGACAGTCGAGTTCTACCGGGCGACATACGGCTTCGAGGTCCACCACTCCGAGGTGAACGAAGAGCAGGGCGTGCGCGAGGCCATGCTCAAGATCAATGAGACGTCCGACGGCGGCGCCTCCTACCTCCAGCTCCTGGAGCCGACGCGGGAAGATTCCGCCGTCGGGAAGTGGCTGGCGAAGAATGGTGAGGGTGTCCATCACATCGCCTTCGGCACGGCGGACGTCGACGCCGACGCCACCGACATCAGGGACAAAGGCGTACGAGTCCTCTATGACGAGCCCCGACGCGGCTCCATGGGCTCCCGAATCACCTTCCTTCACCCGAAGGATTGCCACGGTGTCCTGACAGAACTGGTCACTTCGGCGGCTGTTGAGTCACCTGAGCACTGACCTCCGTATATCTGGGCCGGTAGGGTTGGGGACGACCGCTGCCATTTCGGGGCGGCGCCGGGGCCTGTCCGGTGACAGGCCCCGAGGTCATGCCGTCCTCGCGGCGGCTTGACCAAGGGCCGGGGTCCAGGTTTCGGGGGACGAGCGTCGGGGCGACAGCCCGTGCTGCGCTGCTGATCTGACACCATTCCCCGGGGGCACCGTTCGGCGGATGGACGGGGCTCGTTTGGAGAGACTTGCGACCAGGGGACGGATGGGACCGCGCAGTGCGGGGCTACGAACGCCAGGAGCGAGAGCCGGCGGCTGACGTCGACCACCTCTCTCGGTTCGAGGCCGAGATGGAGCGGCTGAAGACCGAGCGGGAAAAGGCGATCCAGCACGCCGAGGACCTCGGCTACCAGGTCGAGGTGCTGCGCGCCAAGCTGCACGAGGCGCGGCGCAGTCTGGCGACCCGGCCTGCCTACGAGAGCGGCGGCGACCTCGGCTATCAGGCCGAGCAGCTGCTCCGTAATGCCCAGATGCAGGCCGACCAGCTGCGCGCCGATGCCGAGCGCGAGATGAGTCAGGCCCGTGCGCAGACGCAGCGCATCCTGCAGGAGCACGCCGAGAAGGCCGCCCGGCTGCAGGCCGAGCTGCACACCGAGGCGGTCACGCGGCGCCAGCAGCTCGATCAGGAGCTGGCCGAGCGCCGCCAGACCGTCGAGTCGCACGTCAACGAGAACGTGGCGTGGGCCGAGCAACTGCGCGCCCGCAGCGAGCAGCAGGCGCGCCGGCTCCTGGAGGAGTCGCGCACCGAGGCCGACCAGGCGCTGAGCGCCGCCCGCACCGAGGCCGAGCGGATCGCCGCCGAGGCCCGTCAGCGGCTCACGACCGACGCCGAGTCGGCCCGCGCGGAGGCCGAGGCACTGCTGCGCCGGGCCCGCACGGACGCCGAGCGGCTGCTGAACGCCGCGTCCACGCAGGCCCAGGAAGCCACCGACCACGCCGAGCAGCTGCGCAGCTCCACGGCGACCGAGTCGGATTCCGCCCGCCGCCAGGCCACCGAGCTGAGCCGGGCCGCCGAGCAGCGCATGACGGAGGCCGAGGGAGCGCTGCGCGAGGCGCGGTCCGAGGCGGACAAGCTCGTGGCCGAGGCGAAGGAGGCCGCGGCCAAGGCCCTCTCCAGCGCGGAGTCGGCGAACGAGCAGCGCACCCGTACGGCGAAGGAGCAGGTCGCCCGGCTGGTCAGCGAGGCCAACCAGGAGGCCGAGAACACCAAGTCGGAGGCCGAGCAGGTCGTCGCCGACGCGCGTACCAAGGCCGAGCAGATCGTCGCGGAGGCCGAGGAGACCGCCCGCAGCCTCACCGCCGAGGAGACGGCGTCCCAGCTGGCCAAGGCGGCCCGTACCGCCGAGGACGTACTGAACAAGGCGTCCGACGAGGCCAAGGCGACCACGAAGGCGGCGGCCGAGGAGGCCGAGCGGATCCGCACCGAGGCGGAGACCGAGGCGGACCGGCTGCGCGCCGAGGCGCACGACATCGCCGAGCAGCTCAAGGGCACGGCGAAGGACGACACCAAGGAGTACCGGGCCAAGACGGTCGAGCTGCAGGAGGAGGCGCGCCGGCTGCGCGGCGACGCCGAGCAGCTGCGCGCCGACGCGGTGGCCGAGGGCGAGCGCATTCGCGCCGAGGCCCGGCGTGAGGCCGTACAGCAGATCGAGGAAGCGGCCAAGACCGCTGAGGAACTGCTCGCGAAGGCCAAGGCGGACGCGGACGAACTGCGCGCCACCGCCACCAGCGACAGTGAGCGCGTTCGCACCGAGGCCATCGAGCGGGCGACCACGTTGCGCCGCCAGGCCGAGGAGACCCTGGAGCGCACCCGCAAGGAGGCCGAGCGCAATCGCGCCGAGGCCGTCGAGCTGGCCGACACGATCAAGGCGGAGGCCGAGCGGGCCTCCGAGGGGATGCGCGAGGAGACCGAGCGGGCCATAGCGGCCCGCCGGGCGGATGCCGCCGAGGAGCTGACCCGGCTGCACACCGAGGCCGAGCAGCGGCTCGCCTCGGCCGAGCAGGCGCTCAGCGACGCGCGGGCGGAGGCCGAGCGGATCCGCCGCGAGGCCGCCGAGGAGACGGACCGGCTGCGCGGCGAGGCCGCCGAGCGGCTGCGCACGCTCCAGGCGCAGGCCGAGGCGGAGGCCGAGCGGCTGCGCGACGAGGCCGCCGCGGACGCGTCCGCCTCGCGGGCCGAGGGCGAGTCCATCGCCGTACGACTGCGTTCGGAGGCCGCGGCGGAGGCCGAGCGGCTGAAGTCGGAGGCCCAGGACAGCGCCGATCGGGTACGGGCGGAGGCGCAGGCCGCGGCCGAGCGGCTGGCGTCCGAGGGTGCCGAGACGCTGGCCGCCGCCCAGGAGGAGGCTGTCCGGCGTCGCCGCGAGGCCGAGGAGCTCCTCGGTTCGGCACGCCAGGAGGCCGGCCAGGAGCGTGAGCGGGCCCGCGAGCAGAGCGAGGAACTCCTCGCGTCCGCCCGCAACCGCGTGGAGGAGGCCCAGACCGAGGCCGTACGGCTGGTCGAGGAGGCCGACCGGCGCGCCACCGAGATGGTCTCGAACGCCGAGCAGACCGCGCAGCAGGTGCGTGACTCCGTGGCCGGGCTGCACGAGCAGGCCCAGGACGAGATCACGGGCCTGCGCAGCGCCGCCGAGCACGCCGCGGACCGTACCCGCACCGAGGCGCAGGAGGAAGCGGACCGGGTCCGCGCCGACGCGTACGCGGAGCGGGAGCGGGCGTCCGAGGACGCGGGCCGCATTCGGCGCCAGGCCGCCGCGGAGACGGAAGCCGCCAAGTCCCTTGCGGAGCGCACGGTTTCGGAGGCGATCGCCGAGTCCGAGCGGCTGCGCTCGGACGCCGCCGAGCACGCCCAGCGGATCCGGACCGAGGCGTCGGACACGATCGCGGGCGCCGAGCAGGACGCCTCGCGCACCCGCGCGGAGGCCCGGGAGGACGCGAACCGGATCCGTTCGGACGCGGCCACGCAGGTGGACACACTCATCAACGAGGCGCGTTCCGAGGCCGAGCGGCTCACCACGGAGACGAACGCGGAGGCCGAGCGGGTCCGCGCGGAATCCGTGGCCACGGCGGACCAGTTGGTCTCGGACGCGACCGGGGAGGCCGAGCGGCTGCGCGCCGAGGCCGCCGAGACGGTCGGTTCCGCGCAGCAGCACGCCGAGCGGATCCGCAGCGAGTCCGAGCGGCTCAAGTCCGAGGCGGAGTCGGAGGCCGAGCGGCTCACGTCGGCCGCGCGCGAGGAAGCGGACCGGACGCTGGACGCGGCACGCCAGGAGGCCAACAAACGGCGCTCCGAGGCGGCCGAGCAGGTCGACACGCTCATCACGGAGACGGCGTCCGAGGCCGACAAGCTGCTCGCCGAGGCGCAGCAGTCCGCGCAGAAGACCACGGCGGACGCCGAGGCGCAGGCCGACTCGATGGTCGGCGCCGCGCGCAACGAGGCCGAGCGGCTGGTCTCCGAAGCGACCATCGAGGGCAACTCCCTCGTGGAGCGGTCCCGTACGGACGCGGACGAGCTGCTGGTCGGCGCGCGCCGGGACGCGACGGCCATCAGGGAGCGCGCGGAGGAGCTGCGGGACCGGATCACCGGCGAGATCGAGGAGCTGCACGAGCGGGCCCGCCGTGAGTCGGCGGAGACGATGAAGACGGCCGGCGAGCGCTGCGACGCGCTCGTGAAGGCTGCCGAGGACCAGCTCGCCGAGGCCGAGGCGAAGGCGAAGGACCTGGTTTCGGAGGCCAACTCCGAAGCGAGCAAGGTCCGGATCGCCGCCGTCAGGAAGGCCGAGGGTCTCCTCAAGGAGGCCGAGCAGAAGAAGACATCGCTCGTCGCCGAGGCGACGGAGATCAAGGCCGAGGCCATCCGTGAGGCGCGGCGCGCGGTCGAGGAGGGCAAGCGCGAGCTCGAGGTGCTGGTCCGCCGGCGCGAGGACATCAACGCGGAGATTTCCCGTGTCCAGGACGTCCTGGAGGCTTTGGAGTCCTTTGAGGCCCCCACCGGTAACAAGGACGGTGGGGTCAAGGCGGGCGCTGCCGTCGGCGCGACTCGTTCGAGTGGAAAGTCGTCAGAGGGCTAGCCAGAAGTGCCAATTCCGTGCTTCACGAGGGCCTTTGACACAGGCTCTGGCAAGTCCTCCGACAGTTAGCCACCCAAAAGGAGTCTCATTCTCCAGATCAAACACGCATCCGCTCGATGACTCGCCGCTTTGACCCCTAGGATTCCCCCTATCACCTCACCGGTCTCATTCGACAGGAACCCCATGAGCGACACTTCCCCCTACGGCTTCGAGCTTGTGCGGCGTGGGTACGACCGCGCTCAGGTGGACGAACGCATTTCGAAGCTCGTCTCCGACCGTGACAGCGCTCTGGCCCGTATCACTGCTCTGGAAAAGCGCATCGAGGAACTCCACCTCGAGACGCAGAACGCCCAGGCCCAGGTCAGCGACGCAGAGCCGTCGTATGCGGGTCTCGGCGCGCGCGTCGAGAAGATCCTCCGCCTCGCCGAGGAGGAGGCGAAGGACCTGCGCGAGGAGGCCCGTCGCGCGTCCGAGCAGCACCGTGAGCTCGCCGAGTCGGCGGCCCAGCAGGTACGCAACGACGCAGAATCGTTCGCTGCGGACCGCAAGGCCAAGGCGGAGGACGAGGGCGTCCGGATCGTCGAGAAGGCCAAGAGCGACGCCTCGCAGCTGCGCCAGGAGGCGCAGAAGGACGCGCAGTCCAAGCGCGAGGAGGCGGACGCCCTCTTCGAGGAGACCCGCGCGAAGGCCGCCCAGGCCGCCGCCGACTTCGAGACGAACCTCGCCAAGCGTCGCGAGCAGTCCGAGCGCGACCTGGCGTCGCGTCAGGCCAAGGCCGAGAAGCGCCTCGCGGAGATCGAGCACCGCGCGGAGCAGCTGCGCCTGGAGGCCGAGAAGCTGCGCACGGACGCCGAGCGTCGCGCCCGCCAGACGGTGGAGACGGCTCAGCGCCAGGCCGAGGACATCGTGGCCGACGCGAACGCCAAGGCCGACCGCATCCGCTCGGAATCCGAGCGCGAGCTGGCGGCGCTGACGAACCGTCGCGACTCGATCAACGCCCAGCTGACGAACGTCCGCGAGATGCTCGCCACGCTCACGGGCGCCGCGGTGGCCGCCACGACCGCCCCGGCCGAGGACGAGCCGATCTCCCGCGGGGTTCCGGCCCAGCAGACCCGGTAAGTTCCTGGTATCGACTCCGGCCCGCACCCTGCTTCTCGGGGGTGCGGGCCGTTGCCATGTATACGAGGCTGAGGTGGGCGCGGGCATGGTGTCACAGCCCCAACGGCGCGGCACTCGGCAACGGCGAACACGCGGCAGGCCAGACCCGTTCAAGTGGCACAGCCAAAGGGCCCGTCTTAGCGTTGCCGCATGATCGAGCTCGAGGGGCTGACCAAACGATACGGCGAGAAGGTGGCGGTCAACCATCTGACCTTCGCCGTCAGACCCGGCATCGTGACCGGCTTCCTCGGACCGAACGGCGCCGGCAAGTCCACGACCATGCGCATGATCCTCGGTCTCGATCACCCCAGCACCGGCGACGTACGGATCGACGGACAGCACTACGACCACCTCAAGGACCCGCTGAAGTACATCGGCGCCTTGCTCGACGCCAAGGCCATGCACGGCGGCCGCAGCGCCTTCAGTCACCTGCTCTGCCTCGCCCAGAGCAACGGCATCCCCAAAGCGCGGGTGCACGAGGTCCTCGACACGGTGGGCCTCACCTCGGTCGCGAGGCAGAAGGCCAAGGGCTTCTCGCTCGGTATGGGCCAGCGTCTGGGCATCGCGGGCGCGCTGCTCGGCGACCCGCGGATCCTGATGTTCGACGAGCCGGTCAACGGCCTCGACCCCGAGGGCATCCACTGGATCCGCAACCTCATGAAATCCCTTGCCGCCCAGGGCCGTACCGTCTTCGTCTCCTCCCATCTGATGAGCGAGATGGCGCTGACCGCCGACCACATCGTCGTCATCGGCCAGGGACGGCTCCTCGCCGACACCTCCATGGCCGACTTCATCCAGCAGAACTCCCGGTCGTACGTCCGTATCCGCTCCCCCCAGCGCGAACGGCTGCTCGACGTGCTGCACGGGGCGGGCATCACGGTCGTCGAGGCGGGCGGCGAAACGCTCGAAGTGGACGGCTCGAAGTCCGAGCGCATCGGCGAGCTGGCCGCGCAGCACCAGATCGTGCTGCACGAACTCAGTCCGCAACAGGCCTCCCTGGAGGAGGCGTTCATGCAGCTGACAGCGGAGTCGGTGGAGTACCACGCGCACGCGGACACCCACGTCCGACCGGCTCCGGGCCCGGTCTGGGGCGGCGAATGGAAGAAGGGCGACTGACCATGGCCGCGACGCAGGTCCTCAGGTCCGAGTGGACCAAGATCCGGTCCGTCGCGTCCACCGTCTGGACGCTCGGTCTCGCCGCGGTCGTCACGATCGCCCTGGGCATCCTGATCTCGCTGCTGTCGAAGAACGAGTTCGACAGCATGAGCGTGAACGACCGGCTCTCCTTCGACCCGACGTTCATCAGCTTCGCGGGGATGAGCCTCGGTCAGCTCGCGATGATCGTCTTCGGGGTGCTCGTCGTCGGCAACGAGTACAGCACCGGAATGATCCGCACCTCGCTCGCCGCGGTTCCGCAGCGCGGCACCTTCCTCTTCAGCAAGATCGCCGTCGCGGCGGGCCTCGCCTTCGTGGTCGGCATCATCACCAGCTTCGTCACCTTCTTCCTCGGCCAGGCCATGCTCGGCCCGCACAAGGCGTCGATCGGTGACCCCGGCGTGCTGCGCGCGGTGATCGGCGGCGGGCTCTATATGACGCTCATCGCCGTTTTCTCGATGGGCGTCGCGGCGATGTTGCGCAGTCCGATGCTCTCGCTCGGCATCCTGATGCCGTTCTTCTTCCTGATCTCCAACATCCTCGGCGCCGTTTCCGCGACCAAAAAGGTCGGCCGTTATCTGCCCGACCAGGCCGGCAGCAAGATCATGCAAGTGGTGACCCCGATCGACGACGACACTCCGTACGGGCCATGGGGCGGTCTCGCGATCATGGCGCTATGGGTGATCGCGGCTCTCATCGGGGGGTACGCGCTACTCAAGAAACGGGACGCGTGATGCCGGAGAAGATCTGACAGGTTTCCATTTTTCGCCCCTCGGGATTCCGTTTCACCCTCCGACCAGCCACGACGCGCACCTGCCAAAGCACGTGCGTGACCTGCGTTTTTTTACTTTCTCTTGAGTGGAACCGTCAGCGCCCCGATATCCTCCTAAGCCTTACGGGGGCGTGTGCCCCGACGTCCTGAACCTTTCGATGGGTGCGGAGCATGATCGAGGCAGTCGGCCTGACGAAGCGCTACGGCGCCAAGACGGCCGTGTACAACCTTTCCTTCCAGGTGCGGCCGGGCGCCGTCACCGGCTTCCTCGGGCCCAACGGCTCGGGCAAGTCGACCACGATGCGGATGATCCTCGGCCTCGACAACCCGACCTCGGGGCAGGTCACGATCGGCGGCTTCCCGTACCGCAAGCTGCCCAACGCGCCCCGCCAGGTCGGTGCCCTCCTCGACGCCAAGGCCGTGCACGGCGGCCGGCACGCCCGCAACCACCTGCTCTGCCTCGCCCAGCTCTCGGGCATCCCGGCCCGCCGCGTGGACGAGGTCCTCGGAGTCGTCGGCCTGCAGGACGTGGCCAAGAAGCGCTCCAAGGGCTTCTCGCTCGGCATGGGACAGCGGCTCGGCATCGCGGCGGCGCTGCTCGGCGACCCGCAGGTGCTGCTCTTCGACGAGCCGGTCAACGGCCTCGACCCCGAGGGCATCCTCTGGGTCCGCAACCTGATGAAGGCACTCGCGGCGGAGGGACGTACGGTCTTCGTCTCCTCGCACCTGATGAGCGAGATGGCGGTGACCGCCGACCACCTGATCGTGATCGGCCGCGGGCAGCTGCTCGCCGACCAGAACATCAAGGACTTCATCTCGCACAACTCGGCCGACTTCGCCCGGGTCCGCACCCCGGACACCGAGCCGCAGCAGCGCGAGAAGCTCACCGCCGCGCTGACCGAGGCCGGCGGCCAGGTACTGCCCGAGCAGGACGGCGCCCTCCGTGTCACCGGCCTGCCGCTGGCGCGCATCAGCGACCTCGCGCACTCCTCCGACGTACGCCTGTGGGAGCTGTCGCCGCACCAGGCCTCGCTGGAGGAGGCGTACATGCGGATGACGCAGGGCGCCGTCGACTACCGCTCGACGACCGACCAGCGGGCCGGACTCCAGCAGGAGCTGCCGCCGGGCGCCATACCGCCGCCGCAGATGCCGGTGCCGGGCCAGGGCCAGCCCGGCTGGTACGCCCCGCCGCCGCCCCAGCAGGGCGGGCAGCCGTTCGCGATGCCGCAGGGAGGGCCCCAGGCGGGCCCGTACGGCGCTCCGGGCGTCCCGGTGGCTCCGGGTGGCCCGGGCGGTCCGGGTGCGGCTCAGCCCGGCCCGTACGGTGCTCCGGCCGCTCCGGCCGCCCCCGGCGCCGCGGCCGTCAACCCGTACGCCCAGCCCGCCCCCCAGGCTTCCGCGGCACCCGCCGCCCCTGCCGCCCCCGACCTGACCAAGCCCGAGGACGCCCGATGAGCACGCCCCAGCCCCCGATGCCGCAGCAGGCCGCCGCCGCACCCAACTGGCAGGCGGCGCCCGGCACTTCGTACACCTCGCCGATCCCGGTCACCCGCACCCACCTCGGTCACGCGCTCAGCTCCGAGTGGACGAAGATCAAGTCGGTGCGCTCCACGATGTGGACGCTCGGCATCTTCCTGCTCCTGGTGATCGGCATCGGGTTCCTGGTCGCGGCGCAGACCCAGGACTCCGACTTCAGCGACGTGCCGTACACGGTCCCGGCCTTCTTCGGGCTGATCCTCGGGCAGATCTGCCTGATCACCCTGGGCGTCCTCGTGGTCTCGTCCGAGTACGGCACGGGCATGATCCGGACCACGTTCACGGCCTCGCCGCAGCGGCACCGGGTACTCGCCGCCAAGCTGATCATCTTCTTCGCGGTCGCGTATGTCGTCTCGGCGTTCGCCATCGGCCTGGTCGGCCTGGTGACCGCGGGACTGCACGACAGCTCCTCGCCGGTCTCGTGGGGCGGCTCGGTGATCAAGGGCGCGCTGTACGTCTCGCTGCTCGGGGTTCTCTCGCTCGCGGTGGGCTCGATGCTGCGGCACTCGGCGGGCGCGATCACCACGATGCTCGGTGTCGTCCTGGTGCCCGCGATCCTGCCCGAGTTCCTGCTGCTGACCGACAGCATGCGCAGCATCGGCGAGAAGATGCTGGACTACAACGCGCCCAGTTCCCTCGCCACGATCTTCCAGCTCGACGGTGAGAGCGGGGGCGGCGGCGCGCAACTGGGCCTGCTCGTCGGGGTGACGGCGGCGGCGATCGCCGGCGCGTTCCTGCTGCTGGAGCGCCGGGACGTGTGAAGTCGCAGAGACAAGTCGCCCAGGGCCTGTCCGGCGGATCAGGCCGGAGGGAGGCAACGGTGCCTCATAAGCACAGGCGAGCGGGGCTTGGTGCGTCCAGCTGCAAGGCGGAGGAGGGCGTCGACGCGATGGGGGTCCCCCCGCTCGAGCGAAG
>NZ_JBEZLR010000155.1:0-15569 GCF_040652275.1 Streptomyces sp. NPDC048275 | reverse complement strand
TCAGCAGATCACCAACCGCGGACCGGCAGATTCCGCCCCGCCGCCACACGATCAGGCGACAGCAGATCCCATCAAAGACTCACGAACCGCCCACTTAAAGCACACTGCGCAAACCCACTGCGCAAACCCACCACACCCGCGTCGACGCGCTGGTGCCGGCCATGTCGCTGGGCTGCGCCTGGCTGATCGAACCCGGGGCCGAAGTCCCCGCCCGACGGCCGCTCCTGACACCGCGCCTCAGTGACTGCGATGGGCCCGGTGGACTCAGTGGAGGCAGAGGCAGAACGGATGGCCTGCCGGGTCCGCGTAAATCCGCCAGTTGGCCCCCGGACGGAGCTGGTCCGTCCGCTCCAGCACGGTCGCGCCGAGGGTGAGCGCCCGCTTCTCCTCGCCGTCGAGGTCGTCCACGTCGAAGTCCAGGTGGAGCTGCTGCGGGCGCTGCTGGCCGGGCCATTCGGGCGCTCGGTAGCCGTCCACCCGCTGGCAGGCCAGCGGCGTCCCCTCGAACCCGTGCACCTCGACCCAGTCGGGATCCTCTGGATCCGCGACCACCCGCCCGCCGAGCAGATCCGCGTAGAACTCCGCGAGCCGTATCGGATCGGCGCAGTCCAGCGCGACCGCCTGCAGCTTTCGAATCACTTCCGACACCCCTCGCTCTTCAGCCGCTTCCGCGACGTCTCCGTACGGGAGGGGTCGTACCCGCCGCGGGGGCGGGCATGCGCGGCGGTACGTCGGACCGCCGCCCGCTCAATCCTCCAACCGGACCCCGAACAACAACCGCCCAGTCCACCGAAGTTCAACCCAAAGAAGGTTCAGTTCCGCTGAACTTCGGGCGGTCTACGGGTGTGAGTAGTCGGCGTACAGGAAATCCCGGTGAGATTGATCTTGCTTGGCTGGCGTTACGTCCTGCATCGCGCGGCGGGATCGTGCTCGAAGAACAGGGCCGTGACCCATCCGCAAGCCGGCGGAGGGCTTGCGGATGGGATGTCCGTCACGCGGTCAGGAGCCGGACGGCGGCGAGATCTGCTGCATGAGGCCCGTCAAGTCCGGGGCCACCCATTCCTCCGCGATCTTGTTGCCCTCGAAGCGGTAGAGCTCGATGCTGCGGAAGCTGACCGGCCGGTGCGTCGCAGCCACGCCTTGGAAGGTGCCCTGGTGTGTGCCGCGGAAGTGCATACGCACCCCCACCTTGTCGTCGGCGCCGAACATGTCCTCGACGTTGAACTGGAGGTCGGGGAAACCGTCGAGCATGGCCTGAGTCCCCAGCTTCCAGACCTCCCGCCCGTGCAGCGGGTCGGGCATCCCGGGGAGGTTGGCGATGAAGTTCTCCGTCAGCAGCTCGGCCGCGGCGTCGAGGTCGCCGCTCTGCACCCTCTGGTAAGCGGTGCGCATCAAGGCCATGTTCTTCTCAGCAGCAGTGTTCATCAGGTGTCCTTATCTCAGGGGGATTTCAGGTGAGCGCGGGCCGGCGCAGGGCGTCGACCAGCGCGCGCGGGTCGTCTGCGTGGAAGCGGATGGTCCGTGCTTCCCCTCTGCCGCCGAGCGGGCGGGTGAAGGCCAGGGGGCGGGTCAGTTCCAGAGTCACCGTGGTCTGACCGGCCACGATCAGATCGAGCACCCTCTCCTCGGACAGTGTCACCAGCCTGCCTTGGGGGTAGCGGCGGTCGACCCGGACCGAGGCGACCGCGTCCGCCGGGACGGAGAGGTCGAAGAGGGCTCCGTAACGGATCCGCAGGGAGCCGTCGGGGCAGACCACGTGCGGCCGGGTGACACAGGCGGCGTGCAGGCCCAGCACAGCCAGGACCCCGTACACGTCGAGGACGAGCATCACCCAGTGGACGACGGGCCACGGGATCAGGAACGCCAGCGCGACCGTTTCGATCACTGAGACGAAGATCAGCCCGTACATCATCGCCGTCTGTGGTCCGGTGTATCCGGCGAAATGGTCATCGGGGCGGACTCCGTGCTTCCTGCGGGCAACCCACCAGCCGAGGGAGACGGCCCCACGCAGCTCGTTCACCAGTAGTCGGCGTACCTGTACAGGGACGACGGCACGGACAGCGGCCCGCAGGGCGGCCGGCGACTCAAGGCCCTGGGCGCGCCGGCTTGCGTACAGCGAGCGCAGCACCGACGCCTGGAGCGTGAGCGCCACGGCCTCGACGGCCGCAATCGCCCACACCGGCGGCCGTAGCCCGGCCGCCAGGCACACCACCAATACCGGCTGCACCGATATGACAGCGCCGGCCGCGATCCGCGCCGCCCGCACCCCGCCTACGGCCCCAGCCCCGCTCATCCCCGGCTCCTGTGCATGAACGCCTCCATGACCCTGCGTACGACTTCCGCCTGCGCGGGGGCGTACTCCGCGAGCAGCGCCTCCCGGAACCCGGCCACGACCTGCCCCTCGGCGGGGATCGCGGCGAACACCTCGTCGGGGACGGCCGCCACCAGCTCGGCTGCCAGCGCCGGGATCCGCGGATCGTCCGTCGGGGCGTCGGCGAGCGCGTCGAGGCGTTCGTACAGGGCGAGCAGCGCCGGGTCGGCCGCCAACGGTCCGAGCACGGCGTACAGTTCCTGGCCGCCGGAGCCCGCGGCGTCGAGCAGCGTCAGGTGCTCGCGGTCCTTCGAAGCGGCGGGCGAGGCCGTGGGCGGCGCCTTCGCGAGGAGCGTGGCGAGCGCGGGGGACAGAGGTTCGATCTGCCCCGGCTCGGCGGTCAGCAGCACCGCGAGCCGCCGCCGACGCTCCCCGATCTCGGCCTCCTGCCGGGCGAGGTCGGCGTCCAGTTCCTCCAGTACGTCGGCCAGGTCGCGCCCCGCGTCGTCCGCGAGGACGTCCCGCACCTCGTCGAGGCTGAGCCCGAGCTCGGTCAGTCGGCGTACGCGGGCCAGCAGGACGGCGTCGCGGACGCTGTAGGCCCGGTATCCGTTGGGGCGCCGCTCCGGTTCCGGGAGCAGCCCGACATGGTGGTAGTGCCGGATCGCCCGGGTCGTGACCCCGACGAGCGCGGCGATCTCTCCGATCCGCATGACCTCAGTAGAAACCCTGCCGCCGCGTCAAGGTCAAACGCCGGATGTGCGGTGGGCTGGACCATGGACTCGCAGTCTCACAGACGCAGCGCGGAGAGGAGGATCAGCCCTCTGCCGGCGATGTTCCGAGCGCGGGACATGAGCGGCGCGCCGCCTCGCGACCGACCGCTTCACCGTCAGGACGCCGGACCGCTGCCGCCGGCGATGGTGATGCGCCGGCCGGTGATGTACGCGGCTTCGCCAGCATCAGGAATGCGACCATCTCGGCGATCTCCTGCGGCGAACCGAGCCGACCGAACGGTCCGCCCGGTTCGCCGCAGCGAGCATCGCGGCCGCCTGGTCGCCAGACGCGCCCAAGCTCTCCGCATCGGGGTCTCGGTGGCCACCGGTGCCGCGCGGACGAGCGCCGGACGCGCGAAACGGCTCGTTCCTAAGCGACCGTGAGCACGATCTTGCCCTGGATGTGCCCTCGGGCGGCGCGTTCGTGTGCGGCTCGGGCATCCGCGAGCGCAAACGTGCTGTCGATCGCGACGCGGACCGTGCCTGCGTCGAGCAGGCGTCCCAGTTCGGCAAGCTGCGCGCCGTTCGAGCGGACCTGGGTGCCCGTGACTGTGACGCCCAGCTTCGCGGTCTCTTCTTCGTCGAATTCGCCGAAGAACACGGGGAACTGGGAGCCGCCGCGCTTGAGCGTGCGCAGGAAGCGCTTGCTGTCGGGGCCGCCGACGGCGTCGAGAACGAGGTCGACGTCGTGCGCGAGTTCCTCGGGACGGTTTTTGGTGTAGTCGATGAACTGGTCGGCGCCGAGCTCGCGCAGGAACGATTCATGCGCGCCCGACGCCACCGCGATGACATGTGCCCCCTTCCATTTCGCCAGCTGCACTGCGAAGTGCCCCACACCGCCCGCGGCGCCGTTGACGAGCACCGTCACGTTGGCGTCGAGTGGCACCGGACGATGCTGCGCCGCCTGGAAGGGCGACGGGTGATCGTGTCCGAGCTCGATCAGGAACTGCCACGCGGTGAGCCCGGCCATGGGCGCCCCGGCGGCGTGCACGTGATCGATGCCGGCCGGCTTGCGTGCGAGGTCCGACGCAGGCGCGGCCACGTACTCGGCATATGTGCTGCCGTCGAAGCTGGGGAAGCGAAGGAGACCGAAGACTTCATCACCGACGGAGAGGCCGTCCACATCCGCGGCGACGGCCTCGACGACGCCCGACAGGTCCGTCCCCGGAATCACGGGCAAGCTGAACTTCGGCCTCGTCTCCGGAGGCAGGTTGGTCAGCCCGTCGCGCAGGTACCAGTCGGGGGGGTTGACGCCGACGGCGTGCACGCGAACGAGCACCTCACCCGGCCCCGGCTCGGGAAGCGGCACCTCGTCGTCACGCAGAACCTCAGGGCCGCCGTGCTCATGCAACCGGACCGCCCTCATCGTGTGTGTCGGCATCGTTTTCTCCTGCCCGCGCTGCGGGATAGACTTATTCGGATCAGCGATCCACATAAACGGACCACTGATCCGAATATATGGACCACTGATCCGGATAGTCAAGGGGGGCAGATGCGGGCCGACGCCAGGAAGAACCGCGACCACCTGCTCGCAGTAGCGGGCGCCGCCATCACCGAGCAAGGCGTCGACGTGTCACTGCGCGACATCGCACGCAGGGCCGATGTCGGACTCGCGACGCTGCTGCGTCACTTCCCGACGCGCGAGGCGCTGCTCGATGCCCTGCTCCGCACGAGCTTCGACGAGCTGACCGCTGAGGCAGGCGCCCTCGAAACGTCCGGCTCGCCCGACGACGCTCTCGTTTCGTGGCTACGCGACTGCGTCGCGTGGACAACCGAGTATCGGGGCGTGGTCGTGCTGATGGCAGCCGCCATCGAGGACACGGAGTCCGCGCTCCACGCTTCGTGCGTCACTCTGCGCGCGGCCGGTGCGCGGCTCCTCACCCGTGCCCAGGCCGCGGGCATGGCGCGGACCGACATTGATGGCGCCGATTTGTTTGCGCTGGTGGCGGCACTCGCTTGGCTCGGCGATCAACGCTCGCTCGCGCCACGCGCCGATCACCTCTTCGACGTTGTCTCAAGCGCGATCCTGACCGGCGCAGCGAGCAGCGATGCCGACAGCGGTCCCCGCGGCACGTTTCAACGGGGGTGATGCGGGGGCGCATCGCGAGCCGTCAGGGCGAGCCGCGTGGGGGCCCCGGCACACCTCCGGCACGGTCTGTGCCGCCGGCGCCCTTTCTGTGGATCCGCCGCAGGTCGGAAAGTTATGCGGCGCGATCGACGCAATCTCCCGCCGGCGCCGCCCATCAGGCGAGGCGCCCGGTGCGGTACGGGCGGACCGCGGAGGCGACGGCGTCGGCCAAGGCCGGCACCTCGTCCGCCGCGACGGGCGAGAGGGTGCCGCGGAGCGCATGCTGCATTGCGGCCGGTCCATGTGAATCCTGCATGGCGGCCTATGGGGGAGTGGCGGTAGACCGGCTGGCATCAGCCCGTTTCCCGGTGGCCTTGGAGCTGACGGTCAGACAGTCGCTCGGGGCTGACCATGGAACCTGCATGTGCCGCGGTGTCCAGGTCACCGATCCGACCGGCGAGTGTCCGCAAGGCTTCGGAAGACGGGGAGCCGGGTGGAGCTGTACTCACGAGCAACCACTGGTCCGGGTCACCGGGAAAGATAAGGGCCTCGTAGTTCATGGTGACTTCGCCGAGCAGGGGGTGCCGGTAGCGTCTGGTGCCGTGGGAGAACTCCTCCACATCGTGTGCGGCCCACCATCGGCGAAAGTCTTCGTCTACGGCCGACAGCTGATCAGTCAGCTCGGTCAGTTGCGGATCGTTCGGATGCCGACCCGCATACAGGTGCAAACCTGTGACGACCATGCGGGCGGCCATGTCCCAGTCAATAAATAGTTCACGCGCCGCAGGGTCGAGAAATATAAATCGCGCCAAATTGCGCTCGCGGGCCGGTACGGCATCGAAATCGGCATATATCGCGCAAGCCATTCGATTAAGGGCAAGGACGTCCATGCGGCCGTCCAGAATCATGGCAGGGGCATCCCGGAGAACCTCAAGCAGCGCGTACGCACCCGGACGCACTCGCCATGGAACGGCGGGCCGGCTCGCTCTGGCCACGGACTGCGGTCTGGCCAGGTTGAACAGATGCGCACGCTCGACATCATCCAGTCGCAGAGCGCGGGCTACGGCCTCCAGCACCGCTTCCGAGGCGTTGGCCACCCGTCCGCGTTCCAGGCGGATGTAGTAGTCCGCGCTCAATCCGGCCAAGAGCGCAACCTCCTCACGGCGGAGTCCCGGAACACGGCGACTCGCCCCCGGCGTGACCCCGACCTGCTCAGGAGTCACCCGGGCGCGCCGCGAGCGCAGAAAATCGCTCAGCTCTTTGTTGTCACCTGAACCGGACGACGTCGTGCCCATATATTGAGGCTAGCCCTCGACGCACCATCCCGGCAAACGCACATGGGAATAATGCGGCCACATAATCCACCCCCTGCCAGTAGAAAAGGGAACTTCCTGAAACAGCCGCCCTGCAAAAGTGAAGTAGAGCCGTCCTGCTTACCGCCGGACCGGCGAGTGACGTCGAGTAAAAAGACGATTTCCGAATACAGTCTTGGCGATTAGAAAGCGGATTCGGGATCGCCTCAATGCCGTGATGTGTTGTTGCGAAAGCGGGCCGTCGAGGAAGTTCTGGGGGGAGCAGGTGCCCATGTGCCCGGCACCGGCTCGCCTTCCACGTCAATCCGGCTGCGGTACCTGCCGATACCCCATCCACGCGGAATGTGATCATGCTGCCGGGACATGCGGAAACGCGTCAGCTGAGGCCGTGTGTACCGTCACGGCCGCACAGGCGGTCTGGCAGCCGCTGCCACGGGCTGCCCACACCGGCCACGCCCGTTGGACCCACAGGCCATCTCCGGTCAGGACCCAAGGAGCGGGCGCGCATGACCTCGCCGACGGCGGGGCCGGCGGTGGAGCCGAATGCCTTGCTGTCGTCCAGGCGTCGGCCCGTGGCCGCGTCGACGACCTTTTCGCCGTTTCCGCCTCGACGAGGATCAAGCTGCGTTATCCCGAAGCCTGCATTGGCGGTTGCTCAGCGATAGGGAAAGGGGGCCTGCCAGTACCTGGACCAGTAGGCCATGGCCGAAGCAGGCCTGCTTGACCGCCCCCAGGTGTCTTTCCGGCTGGTTTTCTGGATTGCAGGTCAGCACAAGGCCCGCAGGACACGCAGGCCTCGGTGACCTCGCCGATCAAGGCGAAACCCCGTTCGACGGTCTGGTGACGCATTGGGCGTAATCCACCGACGTCAAGAAACAAGGACACCCCCCCCATGAATCTGAAGCTCGAAATGATCGTGCTGCCCGTCTCCGACATCGACCGGGCCAAGGCCTTCTACGAGAAGGTCGGATTCCGCCTGGACGTCGACTACACGGCCAGCGAGGACTTCCGGGTCGTGCACTTCACGCCGCCCGGCTCCGAGTGCTCGATCATCTTCGGCGAGGGGATGACGCCCATCGCACCCGGCTCGTTCCAGGGCCTGTACCTCATCGTCTCCGACATCGAGGAGGCCCGCGCGGAGCTCGCCGGCCGCGGCATCGGGGTCAGCGAGATCTTCCACGACGCAGGCGGCCTCTTCCACGGCCACGAGGGCGGGGACGTCACTCACCGCGCGCCCGGCCAGGAGCGGCGGGCCGGCCTGCACCCCGAGCGCGCCTCCTACGGCTCCTTCCTCACCTTCAGCGACCCGGACGGCAACGGCTGGGTGCTCCAGGAGGTCTCGCAGCGCCTCCCCGGCCGCTGACAGCCCCACAAGCCACCGTCCAAGGGCTGCAACGGGCTGTGTCCGGCCCGGACGGCAGCCGGTCCGGCCCAGCGGTTCTCGCGGACCGGGCCGAAGGCCGGCAGCCGGACCGCCGGGCGAGCGCAAGGGTGCTCTCCGCCGCCCGGCGGTCCGGCTGCCACGGGGCCGCGCCGGCCGAGCGGCCGCCGCGGGCGCCGAGAGACGGCTTTGCCGCCGGGGCCGTCCCATCCCGTGACTTGCCCCCCGGCCCCGTGCGGTGTGGCAGCCCGGGGGCCGTCCGGCGGCGGTGAACGGCAAACGCGGCCGGCAACGGGCCGCGGCCGCCGGAGTGTCCGACCGAGTCACGGAAGCAATGAGGAACGAAACAGTGAGGAACGCAGCAGTGATGAACGAGACAACCCGCACCTACGACGTGGTCGTCATCGGCGCAGGGCCGGTCGGCGAGAACGTGGCCGAACGCGCCCGCGCCGCGGGCCTCAGTACCGTGATCGTGGAGCGTGAACTGCTCGGCGGGGAGTGCTCGTTCTGGGCCTGCGACCCGAGCAAGGCACTGCTGCGGCCGGTGGTGGCACGCGCGGACGCGCGCCGCGTACCCGGACTCAACCCGGCGGTGGCCGGCCCGCTGGACGTCGAGGCGGTCCTCGCACACCGCGACAAGATGTCCTCGTACTGGAAGGACGAGGACCAGGTCGACTGGCTGGACTCGGTCTCCGTCGACCTCATACGCGGCCACGGCCGCCTCACTGGCCCCAAGCAGGTGGCCGTGCAGACCCCTGAGGGCGACACCATCGCCCTGACCGCCCGGCACGCCGTCGCCGTCTCCACCGGCACCCGCGCCGCCCTGCCCCCCATCCCCGGACTCGACACCGTCCGCCCCTGGACCAGCCGCGAGGCCACCAGCGCCGACAAGGTGCCCGGCCGCCTCGCCGTCGTCGGCGGCGGTGTCGTCGCCGTCGAGATGGCCACCGCCTGGCAGGCCCTCGGCTCCCAGGTCACCATGCTCGTCCTCGAGAACGGACTCCTCGAGCGGATGGAGCCGTTCGCCGGTGAACTGGTCACTGACGGACTGCGCGAAGCAGGCGTCGACATCCGCTTCACCACCACCGTCACCTCCCTCACACGCGAAGACGGCGAGGTGCGGATCACGCTCTCCGACGGCGGGCGGCTGGCCGCGGACGAGATCCTGCTGGCGACCGGCCGAGCCCCGCAGACCCGCGACGTCGGCCTGGAGACCGTCGGCCTCACCCCCGGCGACTGGCTGACCGTCGACGACACCTTCCAGGTCACCGGCGTCGACGGCGGCTGGCTCTACGCCGTCGGCGACGTCAACCGCCGCGCCCTGATGACACATCAGGGCAAGTACCAGGCCCGGATCGCCGGCACCGTCATCGGCGCCCGCGCCAAGGACGAGCCCATCGACGACGCCCCCTGGGGCGCGCATGTCGCCACCGCCGACCACACGGCCGTCCCCCAGGTCGTCTTCACCACCCCCGAGGTCGCCTCCGTCGGCCTGACCAGCCGCGAGGCCGAGCAGAGCGGGCGCCGCATCGAGGTCGTCGACTACGACCTCGCCCGCGTCGCCGGCGCCCACCAGTACGGCGAGGACTACCGCGGCCGGGCCCGCATGCTCATCGACACCGACCGCAACACCGTGGTGGGCGTCACCTTCGCCGGCCCCGGCGTCGGGGAACTGGTGCACTCGGCCACCATCGCGGTCGCCGGCGAGGTGCCCCTCGACCGGCTCTGGCACGCCGTCCCCGCCTTCCCCACCCTCGGCGAAGTCTGGCTGCGGCTGCTGGAGACCTACCGCGGCTGAGCATGCCCAATCCTCTTCACCAACGTCCGGTGCAACAGTTGCCCACCGAACGGGGCTCCGGCATGGCCTGCTGGTGGCGCTGCGAGGGTCTTCAACTGTGCGGCAATTGCCCTCGGGGCGCTGCAGGATGCTGGATCCGGCCCGGCCGTAACCCTATGGACGGTCTGTCGTTTTACCTGATACCCGCCGCGTGCTTGAAATGCGCGCGGTCCCCGCCACCGGCACCGTGGTTCTCCTGTGCCCGGTTCAGCGTTCGGCGGGGCGGCGATCCCAGGGTGCGCCCGCTCGAAAGAGCCGGGGGTAGTCCAGACGTCGGCATCGGGTCACCGCCAGTGACGCCACATACGGGCTCTGCTCAAGGATCGGCCCGGACTCGTCCGCGCTCGTTACCGCTTCCACCCCTCGGGGCCACGCGACAACTCAGGATCCTTAAGAGTTCCAGAGACGCTGCGAAGCCCCGCAACTCCCACATCCGGGCCTGAAAGCACTCCACACGTCGGAGCTGTCGATGGCACCGGCCAGGATGCCGGCCGACGGCAGCCACGTCGGGCGACCCAGGAAAACGATATGACCACAGGCTGCGGGCCTGAACCCGCGCGAGGAAGGGCGGTGATCCGCTTCGAATCGGTGAGACGAGCAAGGGCTACCCCGACGGGGCCCTGGCTCTGAACGACCTCAGCTTCGAGGCCGGGTCAGGAGAGATCACGGTCCTGGTGGGGCCCTCCGGATGTGGCAAGACCACGTTGCTGCGCGTGGTCGAGCCCGACTCGGGCCGGGTCCTGCTGAACGGTCGGGACACCGCCACCATCGCGGCGCACGAACTGTGCCGAGGCATCGGTTACGTCATCCAGCAGGCAGGGCTGTTAGCAACCTGGGCAAGACCATCGTCTTCGTCACGCATGACATCGACGAAGCGGTCAGACTCGGCGACAAGGTCGCCGTGATGCGGGGCAGGCGGGAGCCTTGCCCAGTTCTCCACCCCCGCTGAACTGCTCTGCCGCCCCCCGGGACTCCTTCGTCGCCGACTTCGTCGGACGCGACCGGGGGTACCGGGCCCTGGGCTTCGCCGCCCCTGGCGCCCTGCCCTTGGCCGAGGAACCGACCGTCCGGGTCGGCGACCCGCTCACCCGGCTCGCGAACGACAGCACGAGGGCTGGGTCCTGGTGCTGGACGACCGTGACGTCCCCCAGGGATGTCTCTCCATCGTGTCACCGGCCCCCGGGCAGGGCAGCGATGTCGTCACCCCCGGGCTGCTTGATCTCGGCGGGACCCTGGCCGCGACGAGCGGAAGCCTGCGGGAGCTCCTGGACGCCGCGCTGTCCTCTCCCAGCGGCCGCGGTGTGACAAATCCGTTAGCGATCAGTAGATGGGTGACGTGCTGGCTTGGGTTTCCGCGGAGCTTCGGAAGCTGGCGGGGCTCTGAGGTGCACGTTCAGTGATCATCTCGGAATGTAGTGATCGGCGCGGGATTTTATTACCGCTGCGTGGTTCGGGTGGATTGGATTGTGTTGGTCAGGGGGGAGGCTGGCGGGATCGTGCCTGAGTGATTGCGCAGGTGCTTGAGCCCAGGAGTGTTGATCTCAGTACTGGGCGCCGCCGGTAGCGGCGGTCGAGGGCAGGCTGGGCGAGCCGTGGTTGGACAGTTCCTCGTGGGTGGGAGCCGTGCCCCGGGCCTACCGGTGGGTCACGCCAGGTTGATGGGTGAGGGGCCGGAGCTGGGCTGGCCTGAACCGGCCGGGCGCCCACACCGCCGCCCGCTCGGCCGCCCGAGCCGTCCCCTGACGGTGACAGAAGCCCCTGTGGGCCGCTGTTCCGTGGGCATGCACAGGACTGCTTGCTTGCGACGTGGGTCCGTGTTGCGTTGCCAAAGGACCGTCGGGGAGCAGGTATGGAGCCCAACAGGTCAGGTGCGTGACGTGAAATGGCCGGTACGGACCGTATATGTCAACTCGGCTTCTGATGCAGCGTTTTGGCACGCAGTCGCCTTTTCCTGTTGTGAGGGTCGCTCTCGACGGGGGCGCCCGGTACCCAGCGGATGGAGACGGCGTGGGAACACTGAACGATGTGGCACCAGCCCTCGCGGCCGCAGTTGCCGCTGTCGGTCTTGCGGCCAGGCGAGGCCGTGGGGCGGGCGTGTGGCGATTCCTCAAGGAAACGGTCCGCTATCGCGAACGCGTACGTGCCGAGCAGGAACGGCATGCAGGCCTGGCGGCTCTGCTGGAGCGTCTCCCGCCGGGAAGCCGCCTCGTAGTGCGTCAGGAACCGGGCGGCCCTCACAGCATGGAGGTCCGAACCGAGCATCGCCCGTCTCCGCCTGACCAGCGCAACGCGCCATGACCGGCGGCGAGTCCCGCCCAGCAGTTACTGGGTTCGAGACGTTCTTCATGAGTTACGACCCGCGGCTGCGCCGCTACCTCTTCGCCCGTGGGGCCCGCAACGAGGTACTGGAAGCAGCCGCCGACGCGACGATGGAGGAAGCCCTGCGTTGCTGGGACCGTCTCAGGCATCATCCGAATCCGCAGGCATGGCTGTTCAAGGTGGCAGCGCAGCGCCACGCCAAGAGTTACAAGGAGCACCTGCGGCAGGAGGAGCTCACCGAGCCCGGCATTTTCGACCGGCTCCTCGACGACGACACCGGCATCTCCTGTGACGAGCGGCTCGATCTGCTCCGCAGGCTGCGCGAGTTACCGGAACAGCAGCGCGAAGCCTTGGTGATGTTCTCGCTGCTCGACATGCCGTACGAGCAGATCGCTGAAGTCATGGGGGTACAGATCAGTACGGCGCGGGCCCATGCAGCCCGCGCACGGGCCCGCCTTGCCCAGATGTATGCCGATGAGGAAGGGGGATGCACATGAACACCCAGGAGCGTCTGGAGCAGACGCGCCGTGCTCTGGAGGAGATGTGGTGCGACGAGGAAGCAACTGCCGGACGCCTGGAGCGACTTATGGCCCGCACCCACAGCGCCGCATCTGCTCCGGGCGTGCAGTCCGCCACCGCGGCAGCAGCGGATGAGCGCGAGATCCCTGAAGCGGAAACCCACGGCGATCAGGAGGAGCTCGCTCTGTGCTCGCCGGGCGTGAGGCGAGCGTCCGCCGGCGATGCCCTGGACAGGACGACAGGTCCGGTCGGGCGGCCGCGTGGGACGGTGGCCGCCGCGTGCCGCCCGGCCGCGGACAGTGACAGCGCCCGGATGATGGATCTCGTCGAGCGGGCCCAGGCCGGCGAGGCCGACGCCTTCGGCCGTCTCTACGACCAGTACAGCGACACCGTGTACCGGTACATCTACTACAGGGTGGGCGGGAAGACCACGGCCGAGGACCTCACCAGCGAGACGTTCCTGCGCGCCCTGCGCCGCATCGGCACGTTCACCTGGCAGGGCCGCGACTTCGGCGCCTGGCTGGTCACCATCGCCCGCAACCTGGTCGCCGACCACTTCAAGTCCAGCCGTTTCCGGCTGGAGGTCACGACCGGCGAGATGCTCGACGCCAACGAGGTCGAGCGCTCCCCGGAGGACTCCGTCCTGGAGCCCCTGATGGACGCGGCTTTGATGGATGCCGTCCACCGCCTCAACCCGCAACAGCAGGAGTGTGTCACCCTCCGCTTCCTCCAGGGGCTCTCCGTCGCCGAGACTGCCCGCGTGATGGGCAAGGAGGAGGGCGCCGTCAAGACCCTCCAGTACCGGGCCGTGCGCACCCTCGCCCGGCTCCTGCCGGACGAGGGTGCGCTGATCATGCCGGACGGCAGCGATGGGCCCCGAATCCGGCCCATGGCATCCAAGCCGGGGAAGGGGGAGTGATGCCGCGCGGTACGGCGGGTCAGTCAGTCGATGGAGAACTCGGCGAACTCCACGTCGGTGAAGGCGATCCCCGCCCTGGTGCGGAGGACAAAACCATCGGCCTCGGCCCGGGCCCGCTGGCGGGCACGCACCCGAGGGTCTTCAACTGTTGGGTGTTTGGCTTGAGCAGGCTGGTTGATGCTGCTTCGAGTCATCGGTGCGGATCCTCAGGATCTGCCACTGCTTCCATCCTGTTCAGTTGCGGTTTGTGTCGGCTTTGAGCGATACGGGTGGTGCCCGTCCCGTCCTTGCCGGATGCCGACGGTCGTGGTCTTCCCGTACTTTCCCCGGCCTTCCCGCACTTTCAGGGTGCGGGAAGGCCGTGTCCTTGTGTGATGGTCAGTCGTTAGGCCGATCGGAGTGCCGGGATGCGGCCGCTTGTGAAGATGACCGGACACGTGCCAGAAAGGCGGGGTGATGGGCATGGCTAGGTTGATGGCGACGGCCACGTGCACCGCCTTCTCCGGTGTGCTGGAGGGTACGGGTGAGCGGGTCGGGCAGCGTGTCCTGTTGGAACGGGTGGGTTTTCTGGCGGAGTTGAGCCGGACACTGACCGGCGCTCTGGTGGCCGCCCGGTGGGACGAGGCCTGTCTGGATGTGCTGGCCGCCGGGGTGGATGAGCGGGGTGAGGCGCTGCCGTCCAAGGGGTGGATGGCGATGCGCCGCCTGCACTGGCCGCAGACTCTCAGGCCCCCGGCGGGGGTGTATGTCCCGGACCGGGTGCGCCGGGGTGTGGAGGAGTACGCGGCCCGCGCCCTGCGGCTGGCCCTGCACCGCCGCAGTATCGTGACCGCGGTCCTGGCCACCTGGCCGGCTGATCCGCGGCGGTGCACCGATGCGGAGTGGGCGGTACTGCGGGCGGTACTGCCTGCTGGGGTGAGTGGTGCGGAGATCCGCAACCGCACCCGGCAGATCCGCGCGTATGTGGCCGAGTACGGGCAGCTGCCGGCCGGGCTGTGCGTCCTGGAGGGCCCGCCGCAGGCGGCCCCGCTGGTGTTGCTGGCGGCGATGGACCGCCAGCAGGTCACCCTGGTGAGGGTGGATGCGGCCACCGCCCGGTTGCGGGTCAAGCTCCCCCTGAACGCTGTCCCCGCCACGGGCCGGGACTGGGCCTGGCACGTGATCGACATCCGCCTGCCCGGCACCGTCACAGCGGATGCGGTGCTGCACACCCCGGCCCTGCGCCCCACCCCGGCCGGGAGGATCGCCGTCGACCTGCCGCACTCCCGGCTCGCCCCGGCCACCAAAGCAACCGGCCATCGGGTGGGGCTCGGCTTCGACTGGGGTGTCAACACCCTGCTCACCGGAACTCTGGGCCGCCTGACCGGCCAGGGCCCGGCCCAGCGGGTTCTCACCGACGGGCGTCCCCTGGTCTTCGACGCCACCACGGTTAGTGCCGCCCTGCACCGGCTGCGCGGCCACCGCGAGCACCTCGCCGCCAAGCGCGATCACTACCGGGCCCTCGCGGACGGGCTCGGCTCCCCGTACCCGGCCTGGGGCGAACACCTGGAGCGGGCCCGGGTACTGGAGGTCGAGCACGGTCGGGTGTGTGCCCGCATCCGGCATCTGAACGACGCGCTGGCCTGGGCGGCGGCCCGTTGGGCCGTCGACCAGGCGGTAGCGCTCGGCGCGAGCGTCATCTACCTCGAAGACCTCGCCACCCTGGAAGCCCGCGGCCACCGGCGCGGCAACGCCCGCCTGTCCGGGCAGGTCCGCGGCACCGTCGCCGAAGCGATCCGGCACCTGGGTGCGAAGGCGGGGATCGCGGTGGTCACCGTCCCGGCCCGGGGCACCTCCAAACTCTGCCCCGGCTGCCTGTCCACCCTGACCTACCACCCGGCCCCCGACCGGCTCGCCGAGCGCGGCTGGAAGTGGGCGCACTGCACGGGCTGCGGGCTGTCCATGGACCGGGATCACGCCGCCGCCCGCCGGATCGTCTCCCGCGGCCTGCTCGCCCAGGCCCACACCACCACCGACCGCACCACCCACGCCCGAACCATCCGCACCACCATCGACGGCACCGTGGCCCTGGTGAGGCGTCCGAAGAAGACCACCCGCCGCCTGCGCCGACAACGCCACACAGAGCACGC
>NZ_JBEZLR010000154.1:0-16296 GCF_040652275.1 Streptomyces sp. NPDC048275 | reverse complement strand
TCCGCCTTGCAGCTCGACGCACCAGACCCCGCTCACCTGCGCCGACAAGGCACCACTGCTTCCCTCCGACTTGATCCGCCGGACAGGCCCTAGGCCTCCTCGCCCTCCTCGCCTTCTCGGTCCTCCGGCACGATCGTCGTCACGATCAGCTCGACCAGCCCGTCCGGGACGGCGACATCGGGGAGTACGCCGTCCAGTACCCCCGGCAGTGTCAGCTGCTCCAGGAGCAGCCCGAGCATGGCGAGATAGAGCACCGTCACCGCCCCGTCGTCGCCGGGCAGGCCGGCAGCGCGGTGGAACTCCATGCCGTCCTCGAGGTCCCCGCGCACCGATCGGGTGTAAGAGGCGCGCAGCGCCGGGCGGCGGGTGGCCTCCAGGCGCATCTCGAAGAGGGCGAGGTAGCCCGTGCGGTCGCGTGTCGCGCGGGCCAGCAGGTCACGCATGAACTCCAGCACCAGTGAGCGGTCTCGCGGCCCCTTCAGCAGCTCGGTGAGCACGGTGGGATCCGGTGCGAGGCGCCGGTGGAGGTGGGCGTCGACCTGGAAGAGCAGGTCGTCGCGGTCGGTGAAGTAGTTCGACGAGGTGCCGACCGGCACGGCCGCCTCCCCGTCCACCGCGCGGAACGTCAGCCCGCGCGCACCCTCGCGGGCCAGCACAGCCACGGCTGCGTCGACGAGAGCGGCCCTGCGCTCCGGGTTCCTTGCCATGCCAGTGCCTCTTTCGGAAATTGCCTTGCAACCACTACAAGTGAAGCACTATAACTGCAGTGGTTGAGGACGCCATAAACGAACGACTGACGAAAAGAGACCCGCTTGCGCAAGCTCACGTACTTCATCGCCTGCTCGATCGACGGCTTCATCGGAGCGCCGGACGGCGACGCGCAGTTCTTCGTTCCGTTCGTCGACAAGGAGTTTTTCGAGGACTTCCTTAAGGCGGAGTACCCCGAGACCGTGTCGACCCACGGCCGCCGCCCGCTCGGCATCGACGACCTGGAGAACCGGAGGTTCGACACGATCATCCAGGGCCGTGCCAGCTACGACCTGGCGCTCGACCTCGGAGTCACCAGCCCCTACGCCCATCTGCGCGAGTACGTCGCCTCACGCAGCCTGACGGAGTCGCCCGACCCGCATGTGGAGATCGTCTCCGGCGACGTCGTCGGAAAGATCCGTGAGCTCAAGGCCGAGGCGAGCGAGCTCGGTATCTACCTGTGCGGCGGCTCGCGGCTCGCGGGTGCGCTGTTCGACGAGGTGGACGAACTGGTCATCAAGACGTACCCGGTGGTGCTGGGCTCCGGGATGCCGATGTTCGCCGCCGACTTCCGCGTCTCGGAGTTCGTGCTCGAGGACGTGCGCGTCTTCAAGAACGGCGTCTTGGTGCGGACGTACAGCAGGAAGCGTTGAGGCCGGTTCCGCAATACCCTGAAGGCATGGGCACTGATGAGCATGTCTGCCCCGTCTGCCGGCAACCGGTCGCCACGGTCGTGCGGCGGCGCCACAAGACGCTGGGCGCGTTCGTCCCCGTATGGGGTCCCGGGCCTTGCCGGAACCCCAAGTGCGAAGCGAACGCCGATCAGTCCGACCATGAGCCCGGAGTTCGTCCCGAGGAGCCGGCCAAGGAAGAACCGCAGGCCACGCAGGGTGGATGACGAGGTACCTGAGGGGCCGCGGCTTCCCGGGGCGGCACCTGATTCCGGTGTGCCTCGTGGCGTCAGAGCCTAGCCTTGCGAGATGTCCGAACCTCTTGTCCATGTGACCGAGCGTGCCCTGTGGGACGCGGCCCGGGAGACCGGTGCGTACGAGATGTCCACCCGTGGCCGCACCCTCCAGGAGGAGGGCTTCATCCACTGCTCACTGCGGCACCAGCTTCCGGGAGTGGCGTCCTTCCTGTACGGCTCGTACGCCGGGCCCGACGAACTGGTGGTCCTGGTCATCGACGAGGACCGGCTGGGAGTGCCGGTGCGGTACGAGGCCGGGGAGCCCGGCGGCGAGGAGTTCCCGCATATCTACGGGCCGATTCCGGTGGCGGCCGTGATCGACGTGGAGGTGTGGGAGGCGGACCGGTCCGGGGAGCGGGCCCAAGCCGACGGGGCCTAGCCGGGGAGGCTGCCCGTGTGCGGGTCGCGGCCCGTCAGGCAGTACGTGCCGCCGGCCGGGTCCCGCATGACGGTCCAGCGGGCCCCGCGGCCGACGAGCGTGGCGCCGAGGGCTTCGTGGTGGGCGCGGACCGCCTCGATGTCCGAGCAGGCGATGTCTAGGTGGGCGGAGGTGGGGCGGGCGGTGCCGAGACGTTGCAGGAGGATGCGGACGGGCAGCGTGGCGGGCGGCTTGATCAGATGGAACTCAGGGAGCGCGCCGCGGAGGGACTCCCATCCGGTGAGGTCGGCCCAGAAGACGACTTCGGCGTCGAAGAGGGCGGGTGCCACGTCGAGGCAGACCTGGTCGAGGCGGCTGATGGCGCCGGTGGTGCCCGCGACCACGGGTGGCCGGGCCGACTCGCCCTGCCACCGGACCGCGCAGAACAGTTGGCCGCCGGGGGAGCGCAGTACGGACCACCCCGGGTGGTCGGCGACGACCTCGGCGCCGAGTCGCAGGGCCGACTGCACCAGCGCCGACACGTCCTCGACGGCGAGGTCGAGATGGGCGCCGCCGTCGCCCTGCGCCTGGCCATGGACGTCCTGTGCCTGCCCGCAGACGCCCTGTGCTTTCAGGCAGGCATCGGGCCCGTCCGGGAGCAGGGTCACGAACTCGTCCTGTTCGCCGCGTGGTTCGGACGCTCTCGTCGCCGTGACCGCGGTCCAGAAATCGCAGGCGGGCCCGAACTCCTTCACGGGCCGGTCGATGAAGGCGTAGACCCACCGGATGGGTTCGGTCATCGGTATCTGCCCCTCCCGTTCTGTCACTCGGTACGTGCGGCTCGTACCGTCTCCTGTTCGATCAGTGCGCGCAACGACGTTTTCACGCGGGCGACGAACGCGTCCCGGGTGGGGGCGGAAAGAGCGTCGAGCGACAGATACGGGTTGAGGTCCTCCAGCTCCACGAGGAGCAGCTCACCGTCGGGGGCCCGGCAGGCGTCCACGCGCTGGATGCCGTACGCGATGTCGTTCCAGTCGACGAAGCGCTGCGCGAACTCCCGGTCCTGCTCCGTCGGTTCGTACGGCTCCAGGGACCAGCGCTCGTCCGGGCGGGGCGCATACAGGGCGTACTGGAGGGTGCGGTCGATGAAGTAGAAGGACACCTCGTAGCGGAAATCGATGCGTGGCTGGACGAGGATGCCGTCGTACGACAGTTCGGCGAGCCGGTCGCGCGCCACGAACTCCAGGCCTATGGAGTCCGCTCCCAGTTTCGGCTTCACGACGTACGTGTCGACGTCCGGCAGCCGTCCCACGTCCTGCGCGCGGTCGACGGTGGGGATGACCGGATATCCGGCCGCGGTCAGCTCCAGCAGGTATTCCTTCCCCGCCATGTCGCCTTTGCCCGACAGTTGGTTGTACACGTGTACACCGTCCGCGAGCGCACGCTCGCGGAACGCGTCGTACTCCGCCTGGTGGTTCAGCACCGGCCCGCTGTTGCGCACCACCACGGCGTCGAAACCGTCCATCAGCGCGGTCACGTCCAGCGGATGGCATACGGCGATGTCGAACTCCTCCCGCAGTCGGGAGGTGAGGAAGATGTCCTCGTCGCAGTAGCGCCGCCCCTTGGCCGGATAGGCCAGGTCACTGACGTAGAGGACGCGGAGGCGTGCGGACGGCACAGCGGTGACTCCTGACTGCTCGGAACTCCTCGGACTCCAGATGTTGCAGGTCAGGGGCAGCCCGCTCCCGCAGAACACAGACGTAGTCTGCCTCCCGCACGATCTCGACCTGCCCGGCACCCCGGGCAGCTCAGTCGACCCGCCGCTCCGTGAAGCGCAGGAGGTTGCCCGCCGGGTCACGGAAGGCGCAGTCGCGGACGCCGTACGGCTGGTCCATCGGCTCCTGGAGGACGTCGGCACCGGAGGCCTGGACGCGTGCGTAGAGGGCGTCGCAGTCGGTGGTGGAGAAGATGACGCCGCGCAGGACGCCCTTGGCGAGGAGCTCGGCCATGGCCTGCTTGTCGGCGGGGGAGGTGTTCGGGTCCGCGGCGGGGGGCTCCAGGACGATTTCCACGTCCGGCTGGAGCGGTGAGCCGACCGTCACCCAGCGCATGCCCTCGAACCCGACGTCACCGCGGACCTCCAGGCCCAGCACGTCTCGGTAGAAGGCGAGCGCCTTGTCGTGGTCGTCCACGGCTATGAAGCACTGGGAGAGTTTCAGGTCCACGGTGTCCACGGTTCTGTCCCTTCCGTTCATGGTTCTCACGCTAGAGGCGTGTCCCCGGCTCCGCTTCCGGATTGCGGTGGCGGGCCGGGCGGGTGAGTCGCTGGGCCACGCAGGGCGGGATGGGGGCGCCGTGGTCGTGCGGGCGGGCCCGGTATGCGCTCGGGGTCTCGCCGACCAGCTCGGTGAAGCGGGAGCTGAAGGAACCCAGCGACGTACAACCGACGGCGAGGCAGACCTCCGTGACCGTCAGGTCGCCGCGGCGCAGCAAGACCTTGGCCCGTTCTATTCGGCGGGTCATCAGATAGTTGTACGGCGTCTCGCCGTACGCCGCCCGGAAGCTTCGCTGGAAGTGGCCGGGCGACATCAGCGCGGTGCGCGCGAGTGCGGCCACGTCCAGCGGCTCCGCGTACTCACGGTCCATCCGGTCCCGTGTCCGGCGCAGCCGGACCAGATCCTCCAGAGTCATTTCTTCAGGATGGCACGCGGCACTGACAGCGAGGTGGTCTTCAACTGTTGGGGGTTTTGCTGAGCAGGCTGGTTGATGCTGCTGAGCCGCCCTGTGGGCCGCGTATCGAAAGCTCCTTAAGGCGGGTCGACCTCAACTCAGCGCAGGACAACCAGGACAGCCAGTGCGATGAGCAGCGAATCGATCCTGTCCAGCAGGCCGCCGGAGCCGGGTAGCCAACGGCCCGCGTCCTTCACCTGTGCACCTCTCTTGATCATGGATTCGAGAAGGTCGCCTGCCGGGCCGCCGACCGCCACCGCAACCGCCATCGGCCAGCTCAGTGCGGACAGTACGGCGAGCACGCCGAGGCCGGCCGCGGCCCCTGCCAGGGTCCCGCTCCACCGCTTGGCCGGTGACAGGGGCGACAGTCGCGGCCCGCCCAGCCCTCGACCGGCGAAGTACGCGACGATGTCGGCGAGGGAGACCGCCACGAACAGCGCAAGCGCGCTTGCCCCGAGCGGCACCAGCGCGGCCAGCACACTCAGCCAGGCCAGCCCGAGCAGGTTGGCGCTCAGCCGACGCAGGCCGTGGTCGGCGTCGCCGGACAGGAGCGGCACCGCGGCCACCGCGAGCGCCCCGATCGCGACCGCCCGGAACTCCTGTCCGGGCGCCAACCAGGCGGCCAGCACCACGCCTGCCACCGCCGCGGCCAGCACCACCCGGTCCACCCGGTCCAGTTGCATCAGCCCGCCGAACTCGATCACCGCGATCACCCCGACCACGATGGCGAGGGCCGAGGTGCCCGGGCGGCCCCACCAGAACGCACCGGTGACCAGTGGCACTCCGACCGCCCAGGCGCACCACCGGATCAGCAGCTCACGGCGCCGGGACACCGCCACCGCAACGCCGCCGAGGGCCAGCGCCCCACCGAGGTAGGGCGCCAGGGAGGCCACGGTGATCATCGAGCGGATCCGGCCGCGGGAACCACCGAAGGTACGGGAACCCCTGAACGTATCGGAACGATCGAGGCCGAACCCGGTCGCAGCACGTCCAGGGCGGCCTGACACGCGGCCACCATGCGCGCATTCTCAGCGGCGTCCTTGACCGCGATACGCACGGTGCGCCCCTGGTACTCCGACGACATCGGCGACAGGTCGCGCAGGTATACATCGCGGCGGCGGCACTCGTTCACCAGTTGCGCGGCACTCGGCCCGCCGGACGGCAGAATCACGGTGAGGAAGTTCGCCACGGCCTCCTCGACCACCACGTCCTCGTCCAACCCGGCCAGGTCGGCGGCCAGTTGCCGGCGCAGGGCGTGGGTGCGAAGCCAGCAGTCGCTGTAGTAAGCCGGGTCGCGCAGGGCTGCCACTGCGGCCAGTTGCGCCGGGAGGCTGACCGGCCAGGGCGGCGTCCATCGGCGTAGCTGCGCCGCGGTGGTCGGCTCGGCCACCAGATACGCGGCCCGCATGCCCGACAGCGCATACATCTTGGACAGTGAGGTGCAGACCACGACCCGTGGGTCCGTCGCGGCGAGGCCGGCGAGCGACTCGCTCAGGTCGACATAGCCCAGGTATGCCTCGTCGATCCACCAGCGGGTGCGGGCCGGCGCGGCGGCGATCAGCGAGCGCAGCTCCGCGGCCGGGGCGTGGCGTCCGGTCGGGTTGTTCGGGTTGACCACCACCACGAGGTCGTAGCGGCCGGCCCCGACGGCAGCAGACAGCCGGGCCGGATCGATCCGCCAGCCGTCTTCGCGGCGCAACCGGAAGCGGTCCACCCGGCATCCGATCACCCTCTCCGTGACATGGGCGTACTCGCCGTAGCCCGGGTCCATCAGAAGCACCCTGCTCTCCGGGGTCAGCCACCGGCCGAACGCCCTGAAGATCAAGTCGGATGAGCCGGCGCCGACCGCGAGAGTCTCCACCGGAAGCGCCCGGGCCGCGGCGATTTCCGCCAGCAGTCCCTCGGCGTCGGTCGGCGGCGAGGTCCGGGCGGCCCAGGCCGGATCTTCCGCGAGCGCCGCCCGCACCCCGGGGGCCGGCGGGAACCAGGCGTCCAGCACGTCGGCCGCGACCACCTGATGGCGGCGGTGCAGACTACGGAAGTCCGTGCCGATGGCGGTGAACGAGGCACCGCCGTGTTCGCAGCCGTCCGGCCGGGGTGCGAACGCCACGTCCAGCTGCCAGTCCACCTCGGACCGCAGACGTTCCAACGTGGTGCGGTGGCGGTCCATCGTGACCTTCGTCAGCTCGGCCACGCTGCCGGTCAGCACCTCGAACGTCAAGGCACCGCTGCGGACGGTACGGCCGACCGGGTGCAGGCCGACGGCCAGGTACATGTCGAGCAGTTCGGTGCGCCCCATCGCCACCACCCGGCGACCGCCCCGGGCGGCGATCCAGCGCAGCGCCGCGTACATGAGCAGCGGTGCCGCTGCCGAGGCCCGCCAGCGCGGCTCGACGGTGAGGATGCGTACCTCGAACAGATCGTCCTCGGTCAGCAGCGGCAGCTCTTCGCGGGTCAGGTACTTGTCCAGCGCGTACCGCCCCAACCAGGGCGGAGTCAGGCTGACAAAGCCGATTCGGGTCGCTCCTCGCGCCGCGACCAGGTAGACGTTGTCGCCGTCCAGCCCGTCGCGAAGCCGCCCGGCCGGATCCGGCACATGCTGGCCCAGCTCCTGCGCATACACCCGGTGACGGAGCTCGTAGATCCACTCAAGATCCTCCGGAGTGGCAGCACGCAGCTGTAGGTCACGGCCCATAAGCACCTCTCTCGACGCAGAGGACACCATCATGGGAAGCGCGGATCGGCTGCGTCAGAGCTGAGCGACGCAGTGAACCTGAGTACGCGTACTCAACCAACCAGCCCACGGGAGAACCGACTTGGTCATTGACCTCCGGCCGGGCGAAAAAGACCGCACCCGGACCGCCATGGACGCCGTTCTCGGCGGCCTGCGGGCCGGGTGCGGACAGGTAGGCGATGTGACCCGCGAAAACGCAGGTCAGACGGCCTAGGTGAAGATCAGGCCTTCTTGGTCTCCCAGAAGATCTTGTCGATCTGGGCGATGTAGTCCAGTGCCTTCTGGCCCGTGGCCGGGTCAGTGGATGCCTTGGCGGCCGAGAGGGCCTTCAGGGCGTCGTTGACCAGCTGGTGCAGCTCCGGGTACTTCTCGAAGTGCGGGGGCTTGAAGTAGTCGCTCCAGAGCACCGAGACGTGGTGCTTGGCGAGTTCGGCGCGCTGCTCCTTGATGACGGTGGCACGCGCCTGGAAGTGCGGGTCGTCGTTGGCGGCCATCTTGTCCTGCACGGCCTTCACCGACTCCGCCTCGATGCGGGCCTGGGCCGGGTCGTACACACCGCAGGGCAGGTCGCAGTGTGCGCTGACCTTGACCTTGGGGGCAAACAGGCGGGAGAGCATTGAGCTGTCCTTCCTCGTGATCGTCTTCTCAGGTGGGACATTACTCCGTAGGAGACCGGATTTCGCGGGTGCCCCCATGGGCTTAGGACAAAAGTCCAGGGTGAAACTGGGACTGGTGGAGGATAGGACCGGGGAGGTGCCGGGGATGCCGGAGCTGTCGCAGGAGACCGAGCGCGGGAGGGCCGTGCTGCCGTTCGGGGCCGCCGAGGTGACGGGGCCGTCCATGGTTCCCACGCTTCAGCACGGGGATCGGCTCGTCGTGCAGTACGGGGCCAGGGTCGGGCCCGGTGACGTGGTGGTGCTGCGTCATCCGTTCCAGCAGGACCTGCTCGTGGTCAAGCGGGTCGCGGAGCGGCGCGAGGGCGGGTGGTGGGTGCTCGGCGACAACGCCTACGCCGGAGGGGACAGCACCGACTACGGGACCGTGCCCGAGGAGCTCGTCCTCGGGAAGGTGCGGCTGCGGTTCCGGCCCCTCAAGGAGGCTCAGCGGTCGCCGCTCGCGGTGGCGCGGTGGGTGGTGGGGGCCGCAAGGCCGGTGCTGTCCGACCGGTCCGCCTCCAGGCGCTTGCGGGCGCGGTAGGCGGCCACATTGGCGCGGGTCGCGCAACGGTCCGAGCAGTAGCGCCGGGAGCGGTTGGTGGAGGTGTCCAGGTAGGCGTTGCGGCAGGGGGTCGCCTCGCACAGGCCCAGGCGGTCGACGCCGTATTCCGTCAGGTGGAACGCCAGGCCCATCGCGGCGATCGCCGCGTAGCCCGCGGTCGCGTTCGACGGGTGGTCCGCCAGGTGCATGTGCCACAGCGGGCGCCCGTCGTCGTCACGGAAGTCGTGGCCGGAGATCTGCGGGCTGACGGGGAATTCCAGGAGCAGGGAGTTCAGCAGGTCCACGGCCAGGGTCTCGTCGCCGCCGTCCGCCGCCTCGAAGACGGCGCGCAGCCTCGCGCGGACCGAGCGGAAGCGCGTCACGTCCGCGTCCGTGGCGCGGCGGGCCGCCGACGCGTTGCCTCCGAAGAGGTCACGGACGGCCTCGACCGAGGTGAGTGAGTCCTTGCCCCGGGTCGGCTCCTCGGTGTTGACGAGGCGTACCGCGTAATCCGAGTAATAGGCCAGTTCCACTTGTAGTCCTTACGGGGGCGCTCTATCGTCGTGCATGCGGTCGGGTAACAGATGATCGTGCTTACAGGGTATTACCTGAGTGCGGGGAGAAGGGGATTTTCATGGGCATCATCACCGGAACCGACTGGCACGCCTGGCAGGAGAGCTGGGACCGGCAGCAGGAGTGGTACTTGCCGGACCGCGAGGAGCGCTTCCGGGTGATGCTCGACATGGTCGAGGCCGTCGTCGGGCCCGAGCCGCGCGTTCTCGACCTCGCCTGCGGCACCGGCACCATCACGGCCCGGCTGTTCGACCGGCTCCCGAAGGCCACCAGCACCGGCGTCGACCTCGACCCCGCGCTGCTCACCATCGCCGAGGGCACCTTCGCGGGCGACGACCGGGTCACCTTCGTCACGGCCGACCTCAAGGACCCGCGGTGGACGGCACGGCTGCCCTACGACTCGTACGACGCCGTCCTGACCGCCACGGCCCTGCACTGGCTGCACAGCGAACCCCTCGCGGCTCTCTACGGTCAGGTCGCGGAACTCGTCCGTGACGGCGGTGTCTTCATGAACGCCGACCACATGATCGACGAATCCACGCCCCGGATCAACGCGGCGGAGCGTGCGCAGCGGCACGCCCGGATGGATGAGGCCAGGGCGAAGGGTGTTCTCGACTGGGCTGGATGGTGGGAGCTGGCCGCCCAGGACCCCGTTCTCGCCGCGCCGACCGCCCGCCGCTTCGAGATCTATGGCGAGCACGCCGAGGGCGACACCCCGTCCGCCGACTGGCACGCGCGCGTGCTGCACGAGAAGGGCTTCGGGGAGGCCCGGCCGGTGTGGCGCTCGCCCTCGGACGCGCTGGTGCTCGCGGTCAAGTAGGCCCCGCGGCGCACTGATGGAGGCGGTACGGGAAATCCGTACCGCCTCTTTCGCGTCCTGCGGGATCCCCCACCGCACTGGAAGGGTGAGACGGCCCGTGAACGCGGGCTGGGGAAGGGGGGCGGGATGACGCGCGGCGAGGATGCCGTTCTGCACGCCTTCGTCGAGGGAAGACGCATGGCGCTGTTCCGCAGCGCCTGTCTGCTGTGCGGCAACCGTGACGAGGCGGAGGATCTCGTCCAGACGACCCTGGTGAAGGTCGTTCTCGGCGCGCGCAGACATGGGCGGCTGGACAACCTCGAAGCCTATGCGCGCAAGACGCTGGTCAACACCTTCATTTCCGGGCGCCGGCGGTTCTGGCGGCGCGAACACGCGTACGGCGAAGTGCCGGACGTGGCAGAGCGGTCGGTCGACAGTGACACCGGACTCATGGTGCGGGCCGCTCTCGCGGAACTCGCGCCCAAGCAGCGGGCGGTGCTGGTACTGCGCTACTGGGAGGACCTCAGTGTCGCGGCCACCGCCGAGCTGCTCGGGATGCGGGAGAGCACGGTCAAGAGCCACACGGCCAGGGGACTCGCGGCGTTGAGGGCCGCGGTGCGGGAGGAGCACGCATGAGCCGACAGGAAGTCGAGTACGACACGGATCAGGTCAGGGAGCTGCTCGGGCGGGCCGTGGACATCGTCCCCGAGCCCAGCAGCCGGGGCAGCGAGGCCGTCTTCGCGCAGGCCTCGCGGGTGCGGTGGCGGCGGCGCGCGGCGGCGACCGGTGTCGCGGCGGCGGCGGTGGCGACGGGGCTGGCCTTCGGGCCGGGGCCACTGAGCAACAACCAGGAGACGAGCGTCGCCAACGCGCCCACCGCGGGGGAGTTCGACTCCGGGGCGGCAAGGATCGAGAAGCTGCTGCCATCCGGTATCGGCAAGATCCGTGAAGTGTCCCCGCAGCGGGTGGTCGAACAGGTGCCGAACGCCAAACCGCCGAAGGCGGTCGGGCCGTACGACGGTGACTACGCCGTCAGCCGGGACGGCGGCACCGGATACCTCACCGTGCACATGGCGAGGCTCATGGAGGCCGGGACCGGTGACAAGGGCATCGAGGAGCCGTGCAAGGACGCACCCGAGGGCCGCAGCTCCGGCTGCACCTCCGAGGAACTGGACAACGGCAGCGTCCTCAGCATCTGGCAGTTGAACGAGTCCGATATCTCTGTGTTTCCGACGCGGGGCAAGGAGTTCGTCGCGGTCCTGTATCTGACGGACGGCACGATCCTGCAGGTGTGGGACAGTGCCGGCCACCTGACGGAGGGGCATATGGTTCCGCTGCTGAAGACCCCGCCGCTGACACGGGACCAGTTGCGCACGCTGGTCCTCAACCCCGAACTGCTGCCGTAGCGGGGCACATCGGCGCATGGGGAAGGGGCGGTACGGGACACCCGTACCGCCCCTTCCCCATGCGCTGCTAGAGCACCTTCGAGAGGAACGACTGCGTCCGCTCGTGCTGGGGGTTGGTCAGTACGTCGCGCGGGTGGCCGGACTCGACCACCACGCCGCCGTCCATGAAGACCAGCGAGTCGCCCACCTCGCGGGCGAAGCCCATCTCGTGGGTGACGACGATCATCGTCATACCGGACTCGGCGAGGTCGCGCATGACGTCGAGGACGTCGCCGACGAGCTCCGGGTCGAGTGCCGAGGTCGGCTCGTCGAAGAGCATCAGCTTGGGTTCCATCGCCAGCGCGCGGGCGATGGCCACGCGCTGCTGCTGGCCGCCGGAGAGCTGTGAGGGGTAGTTGGCGGCCTTGTCGGCCAGGCCCACCCGCTCCAGCAGCTGGCCCGCGCGCTCGCGCGCCTGGGCCCGGCCGGCCCCCTTGACCTGGACCGGCGCCTCCATGACGTTCTCGAGCGCCGTCATGTGCGGGAACAGGTTGAAGCGCTGGAAGACCATGCCGATGTCCCGGCGCTTCAGCGCGACCTCGCTGTCCTTGAGCTCGTACAGCTTGTCGCCCTTCTGGCGGTAGCCGACCAGCTCACCGTCGACGTACAGGCGACCGGCGTTGATCTTCTCGAGGTGGTTGATGCACCTCAGGAAGGTCGACTTGCCGGAACCGGAGGGACCGATGAGGCAGAAGACCTCTCCGGTCTTGACCTCGAGGTCGATGCCCTTGAGGACCTCGACGTGGCCGAAGGACTTGTGGACGCCCTCGGCCTTGACCATTGCGGTGCTGGTCATGGGTCATCGCCTCCAGCTTGCGAGGGAGAGCATGTTCGCCTTGATCTTCTGGAACGGCGTGGCCGGCAGGGTGCGGCTGGAGCCGCGGGCGTAGTACCGCTCCAGGTAGTACTGCCCGACGCTGAACACCGAGGTCAGCAGCAAGTACCAGGCGGCGGCGAGGAACAGCATCTCCGCCGGGGCGCCGGAGGTCTGGCCGATGTCCTGGGCGACGCGGAACAGCTCGGAGTACTGGATCACGGCCACCAGTGAGGTCGTCTTCAGCATGTTGATGACCTCGTTGCCCGTGGGGGGCACGATGACGCGCATCGCCTGCGGGATGACGATCCGGCGCAGCGTCTTGCTGTGACTCATGCCCAGCGCGTGGCTGGCCTCGGTCTGCCCCTCGTCGACCGACAGGAGACCGGCCCGGCAGATCTCGGCCATGTACGCGGCCTCGTTCAGGCCCAGACCCAGCAGCGCCGTCAGGAACGGCGTCATGAAGTCGGACCAGTAGTCCTTGTAGATCGGCCCGAGGTTGATGTACTCGAAGACCAGGCCCAGGTTGAACCAGACCACCAGCTGCACCAGGACGGGCGTGCCGCGGAAGAACCAGATGTAGAACCACGAGATGGACGAGGTCACCGGGTTCTTGGACAGGCGCATGACGGCGAGCAGGACGCCGCCGCCGATGCCGATCACCATGGCCAGGACCGTCAGCAGCAGAGTCTTGCCCACGCCCGCGAGGATGCGGTCGTCGAAGAAGTAGTCGGGGATCGCACCCCAGTTGATCTTGCCCTGAGAGAACGCGTAGACCACGGAGCCCAGGAGCGCGATCGCGACGACCGCGGAGACATACCGCCCGTAGTGCCGGACCGGGATCGCCTTGATGGCCTCCGGTCCGGCCGGGGGAGTGTCCTCCGGCCCGGCCGTCTTGTCGATGTCAACAGTCACGGATGTTGTTGCCTTTCAGTGCCCGCTCGGTTCCGCGGTCACTCGCCGCCGTTGACCGTCGCCGTCTTCACGGCGCCGGCCTCGACGCCCCACTTCGCGATGACCTTGTCGTACTCGCCGTTCTTGATGATCGCGTCGAGCGCGGCCTGCAGAGCGTCACGGAGCTGGGTGTTGGACTTGGCGACCGCGATGCCGTACGGCGCCGCCTCGACCTGCTCGCCGACGAGCTCGAAGTCCTTGCCGCCGCCCGAGGTCTTCACCGCGTACGCGGCGACCGGGAAGTCCGAGGAACCGGCGTCGGCGCCACCGGCGCGCAGCCGGGTCTGGGCCTGCTGGTCGTTGTCGTACGACTCGATGGTGATCTTCTTGCCACCCGTGCACTTCTTGGACTCGGCCTTGGCGAGGTCCTCCGAGACCGTGCCGCGCTGCAGCGCGATCTTCTTGCCGCAGAGGTCGGCCCAGGTCGCGATGTTCTGGGTCTTGCCCTTGGGGGTGTAGATGGAGACGCCCGCGGTGAAGTAGTCGACGAAGTCGACGCCCTCGCCGACCTTCTTGCCCGTCTCGGAGTCGAGGCCCTCCTGGCGGTCCTTGGTGTCCGTCATCGCGGACATGGCGATGTCGTACCGCTTGGAGCGCAGGCCCGTGATCAGGGTGTCGAAGGTGCCGTTCTCGAACTCGAACTTCACGCCCAGCTGCTTGCCCATCGCGTCCGCGAGGTCCGGGTCGATACCGACCGTCTTGCCGGAGTCGTCCTTGAACTCGACCGGCGCGTACGCGATGTCCGAGCCGACCTTGATGACGCCGGCATCACGGATCGACTGGGGGAGCTTGTCGGCCAGCGGGGCCGACTTGCTGCTCGCGGACGTGCTGCCCGAGGTGTTGTTGTCCTTGGTCTGGTCACCGCAGCCGGTGAGTACCAGGGCGCCGGCGACCGCGATCGCACCGACCGCTGCTATCCGGGACTGCGCGGCGGTCGTACGACGGGTGGAGCGTGCGGTCATCTTGGGTTCCTCCGGCGGATGAGGGAGTTGCCGATGGGTCGACGAGAACACACACCATCGGGTGTCGCGACCTGTTGTGATGACGGCATCTTGCCATTCGGACTACGTCCTTCAGGGGACCGGCTATGTCAAAATCGGATAACGGGTGACCCCCGAACCAGTACAGGCCGCCCCCTCGGGGCCGCATCTTGTGCGGGAATGTTTCGTTCCGGCCGGAAGATCTTCGGTTGATCTCAGGATGTGGGCTGCCGCTACTCCGCACTTGCGGCGTCTTGAGGGCGTGTCCTCGACTTGTCCACATATTCGGCTATGAGTCATGTCACCGACGTGTGACCTTCGCGTTATGGACTCGTCGGCGACATGGTCCGTCCGGTAAGAAGGTTCTTTACACCCCTCATCCGGGGCTCAGGGCGCGTGTGCGGCGCGTCCGTCGCGTATCTGCCCGTACGCAACCACGGCGGCAGGGCATGCGCGGTGCCCGCCCACCCCTCAACCAGGAGTGGTCACCCTCAAATCAATGAAGACTTAAGGGGTAAGACAGTGGCAGCGGAGATCGTCAATGCTCGCGCCGCGAGCACGAGCGACATCAGCGGCGACAGCAGTACGGGTCAGGATCGTGAGGGCGAGCCCCTCGATTCCATCGACCCCGCGTTTGCACTGCACCGTGGCGGCAAGATGGCCGTGCAGGCCACCGTGCCCGTCCGTGACAAGGACGACCTGTCCCTCGCCTACACGCCCGGCGTCGCGAAGGTGTGCACCGCGATCGCCGAGCGGCCCGAACTCGTCCACGATTACACGTGGAAGTCGTCCGTGGTCGCTGTGGTGACGGACGGGACGGCTGTTCTGGGGCTCGGCGACATCGGTCCTGAGGCCTCCCTTCCGGTCATGGAAGGCAAGGCGATCCTGTTCAAGCAGTTCGGCGGCGTGGACGCCGTGCCGATCGCGCTGGCCTGCACGGGCGTCGACGAGATCGTCGAGACCGTGGCCCGCCTCGCGCCGTCCTTCGGCGGAGTGAACCTGGAGGACATCTCGGCGCCGCGGTGCTTCGAGATCGAGCGGAAGCTGCAGGAGCGGCTGGACATTCCGGTCTTCCACGACGACCAGCACGGGACCGCGGTGGTGACGCTGGCGGCGTTGCGGAATGCCGCGAAGCTGACCGGGCGCACGCTCGGTGATCTGCGTGCGGTGATCTCCGGCGCGGGTGCGGCCGGGGTCGCCATCGCCAAGTTCCTCATCGAGGCCGGCATCGGTGACGTCGCCGTCGCGGACCGTAAGGGCATCGTGTCCGCGGACCGGGAGGATCTGACGGACGTCAAGCGGGAGCTCGCCGGGATCACCAACAAGGCGGGGCTGTCGGGGTCGCTGGAGTCGGCGCTCGCGGGTGCGGACGTCTTCATCGGGGTCTCCGGCGGTACGGTGCCGGAGCCGGCCGTGGCTTCCATGGCCGAGGACGCGTTCGTATTCGCCATGGCCAACCCGAATCCTGAGGTGCATCCGGAGATCGCGCACAAGTACGCGGCGGTTGTCGCCACCGGGCGGTCGGACTTCCCGAACCAGATCAACAACGTGCTGGCGTTTCCCGGGATCTTCGCCGGGGCGCTCCAGGTTCGGGCGTCGCGGATCACGGAGGGGATGAAGATCGCGGCGGCCGAGGCGTTGGCTTCCGTGGTGGGAGACGATCTTGCCGCGGATTATGTGATTCCGTCGCCGTTCGATGAGCGGGTGGCGCCTGCGGTGACTGCGGCGGTGGCTGCGGCGGCTCGGGCGGAGGGGGTTGCTCGCCGCTGACGCGGGGGTTGGTGAGAGGTTTCTGTGGTCCCGCCGGGTTTTCCGGCGGGGCCGTTTTTTTGTTTGGGGGGCTGGGGTGGGGTGGGCGGGTGGGTTTTTCGCCCCCGCCGTCCCATCCGTTCCTGGGCTTCTCGTTCCGTGGCGGTACGGCCCCACCGAAGTGCGAGATCGAAGCCGTCCATCCGGCGGGCGATGCGGCAATTGTTGATCGCGACGGGGACAGCGGCG
>NZ_JBEZLR010000153.1:0-16464 GCF_040652275.1 Streptomyces sp. NPDC048275 | reverse complement strand
GTACCCCCCACCGTGCCCGGCGAGCTCTACATCGCCGGCACCGGTGTGGCGCGCGGTTACCTCCACCGCCCCGCCCTCACCGCCGAACGCTTCGTAGCCAACCCGCACAGCACCGCCGGCTCGCGCATGTACCGCACCGGCGACGTCGTCCGCTGGACGGCCAACGGCCAACTCGAATACCTGCGCCGCGCCGACGACCAGGTCAAACTCCGCGGCTTCCGCATCGAACTCGGTGAGATCGAAGCCGTCCTGCTCCGGCATCCCACCGTCGAACAAGCGGCCGTCATCGTCCGCGACGACCGGCTCGTCGCCTACACCACCGGCACCGCTGCCACAGCGGTGGAAGAGCTGCGCCAGCACCTGGCCACTGCTCTGCCCGCCTACATGATCCCCACCGCGTTCGTCACCCTCGACGTCCTCCCCCTCACCGCCAACGGCAAGCTCGACCGCAAGGCCCTGCCCGCCCCCGACCACACCACCATCCCCACCACCGGCCGAACTCCCCGCATCCCCCACGAAGAGATCCTCTGCCGCCTCTTCGCCGAGACCCTCGGCGTGGACGACCTCGGCATCGACGACAGCTTCTTCGACTTCGGCGGAGACAGCATCCGTTCCCTGCAACTCGTCGCGCAGGCCCGGCGCGCAGGCACGGTATTCACGGTACGGGACGTCTTCGAGCACAGGACCGTCGCCGAATTGGCGGCTGTCGCGCAGTTCGACGAAATCGTACCGACGGTCGCCGCATTCGACTCGGCGGCATCGCTCACCGGGCTCAGCCAGGAGGAACTCGACGGCCTCCAAGCGGAATGGGACGCGTAGCCCCGAGCCGATCAGACACCCAAGTCCGAACACAAGTCGAAGGAGTGGACCGCGTCATGCCCGTCGTTCCCGTCAATGGAATACGTCTGAGTTACGAGGATTCCGGAGGCGTCGGTGAGCCCGTTGTCCTCGTCATGGGGTCGGGGACCTCCGGCCGGGCATGGCATCTGCATCAGGTTCCGGCGCTGAAGGCCGCGGGATATCGGGTCGTCACCTTCGACAACCGCGGCATTCCGCCGACCGATGTCTGCGCCGAGGGCTTCACGGTGCGGGATCTCGTGGACGATCTCGTCGGTCTGATCGAGCACCTGGGGCTCGGTGCCTGCCGTCTCGTGGGCACGTCCATGGGGGCGTACGTGGTCCAGGAGCTCGCCCTTGTGCACCCGCAGCTGGTGCGCCAGGCGGTTCTCATGGCCACCCGGGGGCGTGTGGACGCCATGCGACGGGCGCTGAGCGCGGCGGAGATCGCGCTGTACGACTCCGGAGTGACGCTGCCGCCGCGCTTCGACGCGGTGGTCCAGGTCATGCGGAACCTGTCCCCTCGCAGCCTCTCCGACGACGTGTCCGTCGGCGACTGGCTGGACGTCCTCGAAGCGACGTCCGGTACCGGCCCCGGGGAGCGCGTGCACATGACGCTCGATCCCGAGCCGGCACGGCTGGCCGCGTATCGGAGCATCTCGGTTCCCTGTCATGTCATCGCCTTCCAGGACGACTTGGTGACACCTCCCGCATTGGGGCGCGAAGTCGCCGAGGCCATTCCGGGAGCCACGTTCGAGGAGATCTCCGGGTGTGGCCACTTCGGATACCTGGAGGACCCGGAAGCCGTGAACAAGGGAATCGTCGAGTTCTTCCGACAAATCTCTTGAAGTGAATGAACATTCCCCCTTGAGCATTCCCCTTGCCCGATCCACGAATTGAGGCCCCATGAGTCAAGCGCAGGACTGGAAGCCGCTGGAGATCACCGCGGAGAGTGCGGGTGTCGAGGCGACACCCGCGGGGCTCGCGGAATTCGTCGGTGACACAGAGCGGATCAGCGAGATGCTCGTCCGCGAGAAGGCACTGGTGTTCCGTGGCTTCCACGTGGACCCGGGCACTCTCGATCCGGTGATGGATCTCCTGCTGCCCAACCGGCTCGCCTATGTGCACGGGAACTCGCCGCGCAGCAAGGTGGGAAGCAATATCTACACCTCTACGGAATACCCGTCCGAGCTGACGATCTCCATGCACAACGAGCTCTCGTACGCCTACGCCTGGCCGTCGCGGCTGCTCTTTTTCGCCGCGCAGGAACCCACCACGGGTGGTGCCACCCCGGTCGTCGACGGGGTGACCTGGCTGGAGTCGCTGGCTCCGGAGATCCGTGCGGCCTTCGCCGGCGGAGTGCGCTACACGCAGAACCTCCATGGCGGTGCGGGCCTCGGCAAGAGCTGGCAGGACACGTTCGAGACCACGGACCGGGCCGAGGTCGAGGCATTCCTCAAGGGCACGGAGGCCGAGTGGGAGTGGCTGCGGGACGGCGGGCTGAGGGTGATCCAGCTGCGGCCCTCCACCGTGCGTCACCCGGTGACGGGGGTCGAGGTGTGGTTCAACCAGTCCGACCAGTGGCACCCGGCCTCCCTCGGCGACGACATGGCCGCCGAGCTCGCGCAGATCCTTCCCGAGGAGGATCTCCCCCAGTCCGTCAGGTTCGCCGACGGGAGCCCCATTCCGGCCGAGTACGTGATCGAGGTGCGGGACAAGGGGCTGGACGCCGCCGTGAACGTCGACTGGCGGACCGGGGATCTGCTGCTCATCGACAACGTGCTGGTCGCGCACGGCCGTCGGCCGTTCACCGGCCCCCGCCGAATCCTGGTCGCGATGTCCGACTGAACCCGGCCCACAGCGCTGCCCGACGACGCTCATCCGCCACCCGCCCGGCTCGTACACGGAAGAACAGGACCACTCCCGTCATGACCTACGCACCGAACCCTGTCCAGGATCTCCGGCTGGACCACGTGGAGCTCTACGTCGAGGACCTCGACCGCAAGGTCGCCGACTGGATCGGCGAGTACGGGTTCGCCGTCATCGGCACCGCCGGCTCCCCCGAGCAGGGCTTCCGCAGTGTCGCCCTGCGTCAGGGCCGGATCGTACTGGTGCTGACGGAGGGCACCGGCGACGAGCATCCCGCCTCCGCCTACGTCCACTCCCACGGGGACGGCGTGGCGCGCATCGCCCTGCGGACCTCGGACGTGGCGGCGGTGTTCGCCCACGCCGTGGGACACGGTGCCCGTCCGGTCGAGCAACCGGTTCGCCTCCAGGGCCCCGGGGTGGTCGCCACCGCCACCGTGTCCGGATTCGGCGATGTGGTGCACACCCTGGTGCAGCGCGAGCGCGACGGCGACGACACCGACGTCCTCCCCGCCGGGTTCGTCCCGGCCGGGACGGACGCGTACGGCGCCGGGGACTCGTCCTCGTACGGCCTCCCGGGTCTTGTGGAGATCGACCACTTCGCCGTGTGCGTGAACATCGGTGAGCTGAACGACACGATCGCGTACTACGAACGGGCCCTCGGCTTCACGGAGATATTCGAGGAGCGCATCGTCGTGGGCTCGCAGGCGATGCTCTCGAAGGTGGTGCAGAGCGAGTCCGGTGACATCACGTTCACCGTCATCCAGCCCGACCCGATGGCCGACCCCGGCCAGATCGACGAGTTCCTGAAGAACCACGACGGTTCGGGCGTCCAGCACATCGCGTTCTCCAGCGACGACGCCGCCCGCTCGGTGCGCACGCTGGGCAGCCGTGGGATCGAGTTCCTCAGCACTCCGTCGACGTACTACGAACTGCTCGGGCAGCGCGTGGAGTTGCGCAAGCACGACCTGGTCGTGCTGGGCGAGCTGAACATCCTCGTCGACGAGGACCACGGCGGTCAGCTGTTCCAGATCTTCACGCGCTCGACGCACGCGCGGCGCACCCTCTTCTTCGAGATCATCGAACGGCTCGGGGCGCAGACGTTCGGCTCCTCCAACATCAAGGCCCTGTACGAGGCCGTGGAGCTGGAGCGGCAGCGGGAGATCGGCAGCCCGTCCCGGTGACGACCCCGAGCCTCGCGCCCGCCCCCGGCCCCGACCCCGCCTCTGAGCCCAAGCCCTACCCCGACCCCGACCCCGTCGGCGGCACTCTCGTGGACGACGCCCTCTGCCTCGGCGACATCGAGCGGGCCGCGGCCGATGTGCTCCCCGCTCCGGTACGGGACTTCGTGGCGGGCGGCAGCGGCGCCGAGCTGACGCTCGCCGGCAACCGCGCCGCCCTCGACCGGATCCGGATCGTGCCGCGGGTGCTGCGGGACGTGACGGCGTGCGACACCACCTCGACGCTGCTCGCACGGCAGGTGGCCATGCCGGTGGCCACCGCCCCGATCGGCTACCAGAAACTGGTGCACCCGGAGGGCGAACTCGCCGCGGCGCGTGCGGCGAAGGAAGCCGGAATCCCTTTCACCGTGGGCACCTTGAGCAGTTTTCCGCTGGAGGAGGTGGCCGAGGTCGGGGCCACCACCTGGTTTCAGCTCTACTGGCTGCGTGACCGCACGCTCACCTTCGATCTGGTGCGCAGGGCCGAAGAGGCGGGCTGCGCCGCCGTGATGCTCACGGTCGATGTTCCGTGGATGGGCCGCAGGCTGCGTGACATGCGCAACGGCTTCGCGCTGCCGGACGATGTCGTGGCCGCCCACTTCACGGTGGGCACGGCGTCCGCGGCGCACCGGGCGGCCGCGGGCGGCTCGGCCCTCGCGGCGCACACGAGCATGGCGTTCGCACCGTCGCTGAGCTGGCCGGACCTCGAGGAGCTGCGGCGGCGTACCCGGCTGCCGCTGATCGTGAAGGGGCTGCTCGATCCGGCGGACGCCGCTCGGGCGGTGGAGTGCGGGGCGGACGCTGTGGTCGTCTCCAACCACGGCGGACGGCAGCTGGACGGCGCGGTGGCGAGCGTCGACGCCCTCGAAGCGGTGTGCGCCGCGGTGGGCGGGCGCTGCGAGGTGCTCCTGGACAGCGGGGTCCGCGGCGGTACCGACGTACTGAAGGCGCTGGCGCTGGGGGCGAGCGGTGTGCTCGTCGGGCGTCCGCTGCTGTGGGGGCTCGCGGCCGATGGCGCGCGGGGTGCGGGCCGGGTGCTCGGTCTGCTGGCGGACGAGCTGCGCGACGCCCTGGGTCTCGCGGGGTGCTCCGACGTGGCCGCGGCACGGCACCTTCGCACCTTGCGGGGGCCGTGGGGAATCGGCGTTGCCGATGATTCGGATGACGCGGGCGAAGGGACGGTGCCGCTGTGACCGAGGATCTTCTCGCGGAGGTGGCGCAGCTGCACACGTCGGCGCTGCACGGCTCGCTCGAGGACGAGGCGTTGAGCTCCATGAACTTCCTCAACGAGATCGCCCAGCGGTTTCCGGACGCGGTGTCGTTCGCGCCGGGGCGCCCGTTCGAGGGGTTCTTCGACACCTCGCTCGTGCACGACTACCTGCGGCGTTTCGAGCGGTATCTCGAGGAGGAGAAGGGCTACGACGCCGCTCAGGTGCGCAGAACGCTCTTCCAGTACGGGCGCACCAAGGGCATCGTGCACGAGCTGATCGCCCGTCACCTGGAGCTGGACGAAGGTCTCTCCGTCGACCCGGAGTCCGTCGTGGTCACCGTGGGGTGTCAGGAGGCGATGTTCCTGGTGCTGCGCGCGCTGCGGGCGGACGAACGGGACGTGGTTCTCGCGGTGTCGCCCAGCTATGTGGGCCTGACGGGAGCCGCCCGCCTCGTGGACATGCCGGTCCTGGAGGTGGCGGGCGGGCCTCGCGGGGTGGATCTGGACAGCCTCGCGACGGTCGTACGGGAGGCTCGGGCACGCGGACTGCGGCCGCGGGCCTGCTACTTGGTGCCGGACTTCTCCAATCCGTCGGGGGTCAGCCTCGACCTGGAGACGCGCCACGCCCTGCTCGACCTCGCGGAGCGGGAGGACCTGTTGCTCCTCGAGGACAATCCGTACGGGTACTTCAGTGCCGACGGAGAGCGGCTGCCCACGCTGAAGGCGCTCGATACGCGCCGCCGCGTCGTCTACCTGGGGTCGTTCGCCAAGACGGGGCTGCCCGGTGCCCGTATCGGCTACCTGGTGGCCGATCAGTCGGTGGCCGGCTCCGACGGCCGGGTCGGTCTGCTGGCCGACCAGCTCTCGAAGATCAAGAGCATGCTGACGGTGAACACCTCGCCCATCGCCCAGGCCGTGATCGCGGGGAAGCTGCTGACGCACGGCTGCGACCTGCACGAGGCCAATGAGCGCGAGATCGCGGTGTACCGGGGCAATCTGAAGCGGCTGCTCGCCGGCCTGGCCCGGCACTTCCCGCCCGACGGCGGCTCCGGCGTGAGCTGGAACGTGCCCCGGGGAGGATTCTTCCTCGTGGTGACCGTGCCCTTCCGTGCCGACGACAAGCTGCTGGAGATCTCCGCCCGCGACCACGGTGTCCTGTGGACCCCGATGTGCTACTTCAGCTCGGATCCCGAGGCGATCCACCAGATCCGGCTGTCGTTCAGCCTCGTCACCGAGGAACAGATCGACCTGGGGCTCGACAGGTTCGCCGCGCTCGTCGCCCTCGTCGCCCGGCAGCCGAGTTGACGCGGCGCCGGATCGACCTGCCACCGGCTCACCGACGCATCGGATCAACGGCGCATCGGCTCACCGACACATCGGATCAACGTCGGGCTCTCGCCGAGAGTCCGTCCGGAGAATGGGGTGACGACGCATGCGCACTGCGGTCATAGTGGGGACCGGTCTGATCGGTACGTCCGTCGCCCTCGCGCTGCGCCGACGGGGCGTCGACACCTATCTGCTCGACACCGATCCCACCGCGGCGCACACGGCCGAGGCGCTCGGTGCCGGGCGGGCCCAGGAACCGCCCGAGGTCGCGGACCTCGCCGTCCTCGCCGTTCCGCCCGTGCAGGTGGCGCCGGTCCTGGCCGACCTGCAGAAACGGGGCATCGCCCGGTTCTACACGGACGTGGCCAGCGTCAAGAGCCTGCCGGGCCGGGAGATCGAGGCGCTGGGCTGCGAGCTGACCGCCGTCGTCGGCGGGCATCCGCTGGCGGGCGGGGAACGGTCGGGGCCGCTGGCGGCGCGTGGTGATCTCTTCGAGGGCCGGCCGTGGGTCCTGGTCCCCACCGAGCACACCAGCGACCTGGCGCTCAACTGCGCCCTGGAGCTCGTGTCCTTGTGCGGCGCCACGCCGGTGCTGCTCGGCGCGGAGGCGCACGACCGCGCGGTGGCCCTCGTCTCGCATGTGCCGCATCTGACGGCCAGTCTCACCGCGGCCCGGCTGCTGGAGGGCAGCGAGTCCGCCCTGCGCCTGGCCGGGCAGGGGCTGCGGGACGTCACCCGGACGGCGGCGGGCAGCGCCGCCCTGTGGACGGACATCCTGTCGGCGAACGCGGGACCGGTCGCCGACGTCCTCGAGGCGCTCGCCTCGGACGCACGGGCGGCGGCCGGGGCGCTGCGGCGGGTCGAGGGGCGGGGCGACGGGGCCGTGGAGGCGGCTGCCGAGCTGTCGGAGCTGCTCCAGCGGGGCGCGGACGGGCGCGCGGGGATTCCGGGCAAGCACGGTGTGCCGGACGTGGGCTTCGCGGCCGTGGAGGTCTCCGTGGGGGACAGCCCCGGCGAGCTGGCGCGGCTTTTCTCGGCCGCGGCGGACGCCGGGGTGAACATCGAGGACATCGGTATGGAGCACTCCTCCGACCAGCTCATGGGCCGGGCGAGGCTCGCGGTGCTGCCGGCGAGGGCGCGCGTCCTCGCCGACGAACTGCGGCTCGGGGGCTGGACGGTGCGCGTCGCGGACCGGCCGGGCAGCCAGGGCGCGTAGCGCCGCGCGGAGGAACGCGTGAGGGGGAGGGATCCGGCCGGATCCCTCCCCCTCACGCGTCTGCTCACTCACGTACTCATGCGCATGCTCACACGTCCGCACCGGACGGCTTGAACGCCTCCGCCCGGTGCACGTCGTCGGGATCAGCCAGTCGTACGGTTCCGGTGCCGTCCGGCGCGGCACGCTCGGTCCGAGCCGCGGACTCGCGGCAGGCGACCGGTGGCGCCCCGGGGTCTCAGGACGCCCGGCAGGTCAGCTCTCCGCCCGCGGGCACCTGAAGCGGCGTGGCGGGCCTCTTGCGCTGGGCGGAGAAGGGTTGTCTGGGACGCGGTAGGCGTCCGTCTCTGGTGCCGGGGGCCGGGCCGAGGGTCATCGGGTCGGCCGGCGCGGGGGCCGCCTGGAACTTGCCGTTGAGCATGGCCCGTCCCAGCGAGGTGATGCGGTGGATCACCGTATTACGGTCCCGTTCCGAGCGGATCAGGCCTGCATTGCGCAGTATGCCTGTGTGCTGGCTCACAGCGGCCGCCGAGGTGCCCACGCGCCGGGCGAGTTCACTCGTCGTGCCACCGGCCAGCGTGAGTCTCAGCAGCTGCGCCCTGGTGCGCCCCATCAGCGCGTCCAGCGCCTCCGCGTCTTTTGCGTGCGCAGTCCACAGGGCACGCGTTTCAGCGGGCGCGGGGCGGACAGAGAAAACGAGGACCGGCATTTCACTGGTCCCTCCGACATTACGCAAAAGAACAGCTGGTCGATCGCCGAGGAATATTGACGGAGCTATCAATAAACCTTTCCCGTTGAGCTCGATTTCCGCATCTTCGCCTCCTGCAATTTCCAAGAACGGCCGCTTCCAGGAAATATTGGGATGTAGATGGTTCAACAAACTCTCACCCCCGTCGGGGCATCTCCGCATCCGCTCTTCCCGCTCGGCCCCGAGGTGAACGAGCATCTGCGGCCAGTAGGGAGTGACGGAGACGTCGGTGTACCACTCCATGACGGAGCGGATCTCGCTCCGCCTGAGGCCCGACGCAAAGAACTGCTCACCGGGGGACATGTTCCCGTCCGCGGCGAGCAGCCATGTCAGGTCCGAGGTTTGGCGCAACGCACTGATGACTCCGAGATCCAACCGACTCGACCTGAGCCGGCCGGACACCCGCTCCTCCCACTCCTTGAACCCCGGTTCCCCTCTGCCCCCCATGTGCCGAACGGAGAATATCGCCTCGGACACAGGACCTAGAGTGGTCATCATGTGTACATTGTCGATACTCTCGCGGTTCATACGTATCCGCTGCATTGTTCCCCCACTACGCCCCGGCCAGGATCGCGCAACCTAGGACTGTATCACCCAGATGACTTGCCTTCGAGAACGCCAGAGCCAGGCGGTCCTTTTGAGACTCGCCAGGCCAGTAGTTCCCAACGTAACAAGCCAGATCCGATCCCGGTAGCGGTGACGGATCTTCAGTCCAGGCTAAAGCGACTTGCGCGGAGGGGAATCAGATGATAAGAGGCAGCATAAGGGCGGGTTAAAAGAGAGTGAAATTCTTTGCCGCCCGATGAGACTTTCGCACAGAAAGTCCACAGCCGTGACCCGGTCGTATGCAATAAGTCCGACGAGATTGAAGATGGCGGCGACCGGCGGGGGAGGTCAGTCGCCGCCATCGGCTCAAGCGTCCCGCCTGCGCAGGACCACGTAACCCGCGACCTGGGCGGCGACCACCCAGACGAGGACGACCAGCAGAGCGCCCGTCCGCCCGTACGGATCCGCGTCACCGTCCATGAGGTGCTGACCGGCCGTCGACGGGAGATAGTCCAGGATCTTCTTGGTGAAGTCGCTGCTGGACAGCGCCAGGGCTCCCGGCAGACCCGCGAGGATCATGAAGACCGTCGTCAGCGTGCCCACGGCGCTGCGGATCGCCGCCCCGATGCCGATGGCGAAGACACCCATCAGCGCGATGTAGACACCGGTGCACAGGATGGTCGGCACCGCCTTGCCCATGTCGGAGTCGGCGTACTCGAACAGCAGCGGTGCGGTGGTGACCGTCCCGACCACGGCCAGCAGTGTCCCCACCACGAACATCACCGGGGCGGCGACCGCCGACTTGGCGAACAGCATCCGCCCACGCACGGGCACGCACTGCAGCGTCGTACGGATGCTTCCCGTGGAGTACTCGGTCGTGATCGCCAGCATGGCGAGCGCCACCACGGCGAACTGGACCATGTTCACGGCGAGGACCATGGGATGGGCGATCGGAATGTCGACCTCCTCACCGTCACTCCGGTAGCTGTTGGCGATGCTCACCCCAAGCCCCGACGCGAAGATCGCCATCAGGACGAGGGAACCGGCAAGGCACCACCAAGTGGCGCGTACGGACCACAGTTTGGTCCACTCCGCGGCAACCGCGCCGATCGTGCCGCCGCGCCCCTGCTGCACGGCCGCTGTCGGCGTGCGCGTGCTCATGGCTGTGCTCGACATTGCTCAGGCCTCGACTTCCTGGTGATCCGCATGAGCGGACGCGCCCGCGGCCACGGGCTTCGGCGACTTGTACTCGATGCTGTTGGCCGTCATCTCCATGTAGGCCTGCTCCAACGACGCCTCGATGACCCGGAGTTCATGCAGCCGGATGCCCAGCTTGAAAGTCATGTCGCCGATGGTCTCGACGGATACCCCGGAGACGAGGATCTCGTGCTCACCGTGCCGCTGGACCTCGAGCGACTGTGCCTCCAGTCGCTCGACCAAGGTGTCCATGCCATTGCCGTCGGGCGTACGCACCCGGACCGCGGTCAGCGAACTGCGGGCGATGACACGGTCGATGGTGTCGTCGGCGAGGAGCTTGCCCCGGCCGATCACCACGAGGTGGTCGGCGGTGAGCTGCATCTCGCTCATCAGGTGGCTCGACACGAAGACGGTGCGCCCCTCCTGCGCCAACGACCGCATCAGCTCACGCACCCAGCGCACACCGTCCGGGTCGAGGCCGTTGACCGGCTCGTCGAACAGCAGGATCTGCGGATCGCCGAGCAGCGCGCTCGCGATACCGAGCCGCTGCCCCATGCCCAGGGAGAAGGAGCCGGCCCGCTTCTTGGCGACCTTCTCCAGGCCGACGATCTCCAGCACCTCGTCCACCCGCTTGCGCGGGATGCCGTTGCTGCGCGCCATGGCCAGCAGATGGCTGTGCGCGCTGCGTCCGGGGTGGAGCGCCTTGGCCTCGAGCAGCGCCCCGACCTCACGCAGCGGATGCGCCAGCGCCGCATAGGGCTTGCCGTTGATCAGCGCCTCACCCGAGGTCGGGTTGTCCAGGCCCATGATCATGCGCATGGTGGTGGACTTGCCGGCCCCGTTGGGGCCGAGGAACCCGGTGACCTTGCCCGGGGCGATGTCCAGGTCCAGGCCGTCCACAGCGACAGCCGTGTCGTATCGCTTCGTCACTGCACGCAGTGTGATCATTGCCAGCCCGTCCTCAGGTGTCCGTTCATATGAGTGACGGTATGGGCCGGGGGTCCGCCCGGTCTTCAGCCGATCGACAGAGCGTCACTACGACTTTCGACAGAGAGCCTTGTGACAGAGAGAGACCTTCGGCAGAGAGACCTTCGCCAGAGGGACCTTCAGCAGGGAGAGACCTTCGGCAGAGATGACGGGAGGGCCCGTGCCGGCGGCGATCACCGTCGGCACGGGCCCTCCCGTCGTGCTCCAGCAGGTCCTAGGCCCTGTCGTCAAATTCCCGCCTGCCTCGCGACGCCATGCACGCACCCTCGCCGCACCGGGCACAGACCCACGTACAACCAGTACGAGGGCCTGTGCCCGGCACGCCGAGAGCACGCACCTGACGCCGCGAGGCCCGCCCTCCGGGCGGACGACGGGAATGTGACGACAGGACCTAGAGCAGGTCCTCGAACTCGTCGATCTCCTCTTGGGTGATCGCCCCCAGAGCCACGTCCGAGGGGGTGAGCCCGCCCGCCTCCGGCCGCTCGGCGTGCTCGGCCAGAGCGCGCAGCGCCCGGAACCACAGCTGGGCGAGCTCCGCGACGGAGTCGTCCGTCAGGAGCCGCCGCGCCCAGGTCCAGCTCGCCACCAGGCGCCCGCCCTCAGGGCCGTCCGCCGTATGCGAGTTGAGCTCGATCACATGCCCCAGGGGCGCCGTGTCCGCCTCGCCCGACGGCCCCGCGATGCCGGGCTCAGGGACCCAGGAGGCGGTCTCGGCATCCGCGGTGCCCGCGGCGGAGAACCGGCCCAGGTAGTTGAATCCCAACTGCGGCCGCAGCCCGGCCGCCAACCGCCGCGCGGTGCGCTGGTTGAGGTGGCGCAGCAGTCCGTAGCCGATGCCCGAGCCCGGCACGGCCCGCAGCTGCTCCTTGATCCGCTTCAGTACGGTGCCCGCCGCGGGCCCGCCCGCCCAGGCTTCGGCCCTGTCGTAGGGACCCGGTGCGAGCCGTACCGGGTACATGCTGGTGAACCAGCCGACGGTACGTGACAGTTCGGCACCCTCGACGGCCTCCTCGTCGCGCCCATGGCTCTCCAGGTCCACCAGGAACGACGCCTCCCCGCCCCGGCCGCGCCACTCGTCGAGGGCCCAGGCGAAGGCGGCGAGCAGAACGTCGTTGACGCCGGCGTGGAAGACCGTCGGCACCCGGGTGAGGAGCGGGCCCGTCACATCCTCGGGCAGCACCAGTTCCAGCCGCCCGGCGGTGCGGTGGGTGTCCTGCTTCGGGTCCAGCGGGCCCGAACCGAGCAGGGGCTCCGGACCGCTGAGCACCTGCGCCCAGAAGTCGGCCTCCGCCACCCGCGCGGGTGCCTGCGCCTCGTCGTACAGCCGCTGGGACCAGCGGCGCAGCGAGGTGCCCACGGGCGCGAGGCGCGGCTCGCGCCCGTTCGCCGCGGCCTGGTACGCCTCCATCAGGTCCGGCAGCAGGATGCGCCACGAAACGCCGTCCACCACCAGGTGGTTGATCACCAGCAGCAGTCGTCCGGGAAGGGCGCCGCCGCGGTCGAGCCAGACCGCCTGGAGCATGACGCCGCGTTCCGGATCCAACCGGCCGACCGCGGTCTCCGCCTCGGCGGCGTACACCCGCTCCACTTCCCCCTCGTCCCGCCCGGCGACGTCCACCCGACGCACCAGCGACTCCGCCCGCACCGCGCCGGATTCGAGGATCTCGCAGGTCAGGGTGCCGGAGTCGGCGGTCTCGGTGACGCGCATACGCAGCGCGTCATGGTGGTCGAGCAGCGCCTGTACGGCCGTACGCAGATGCTCCGGTCGCAGACCGGCGGGCACGCGCAGCACCGTCGACTGGTTGAACCGGTCGACCGGCCCGCCCCGCTCCCGCAGCCAGTGCATGATCGGCGTGGGGGGCAGCGGGCCGATACCCGCGCCGGGCTCCTCCGCCCTCGCCGGTCGCGTCCCGTCCTCCCCCATGCCCTCGGCGATGGCGGCCACCGTGCGCCGCGCGAAGACGTCCTTGGGCGACATCACCAGACCCGCCTTACGGGCCCGGCTGACGAGCTGGATCGACATGATGCTGTCGCCGCCCAGGTCGAAGAACCCGTCGTCGATCCCGACCTCGGGCACACCGAGCACCTCGGCGAACAACCGGCACAGCGTCTCCTCGCGTGCGGTGCGCGGTGCGCGACCCGACGGCTGAGCCGCGTGATCCGGCACCGGCAGTGCCCTGCGGTCGAGCTTTCCGACGGAGGTCAGCGGCAGAGCGCCGAGCTCCACGATCGCCTGCGGAACCATGTAGTCGGGCAGTGCCCTCGCCAGGTGGTCGCGCAGGTCCCGCTCGGCGTTGTCGAAGGCGTGCGCCCCATGCGTGGCGGGCACCACGTACGCGGCGAGCCGCTTGTCCCCGGGCCGGTCCTCCCGTACGACGACGGCGACCTCGGCGACGGACGGGTGCGCGGCGAACGCGGCCTCGATCTCCGCCAGTTCGATCCGGAACCCCCGGACCTTGACCTGACTGTCGGACCGTCCGAGGAACTCCACCCGGCCGGCGGCGGTCCACCGGACGATGTCACCGGTGCGGTACATGCGCGTGCCCGGAGCGCCAAAAGGGTCAGCAACGAAGCGTTCGCCGGCCTGGCCGGGCCGCCCCCAGTAGCCGCGGGCCAGACCGGTGCCGGCGATGTACAACTCACCGGGCACGCCGACCGGTACGGGCCGCAGCGCCTCGTCCAGGACGTAGTGCCGCGTATTGTCCATGGGCCGGCCGATCGGCACACCGCCGGCCGCCGCCACATCACGCGGCTCCACCTCGTGGCAGGTCGAGAACGTCGTCGTCTCCGTCGGACCGTAGACGTGCACCACCTGTGTCGACGGGCAGTGCTCCATGACCCGGCGTATCGCGCTTGCCGAGGCGAGGTCACCCCCCGTCCACACCTGCCGCACGGTCGCCAGGCACTCCGGGTGCTCCTGGGCGAGCACCCGGAACAGCCCGGTGGTCAGGAACAGCGCGGTGATCCCGTTCTCCACGACGAGCCGCCGCAGCGCGTCGATGTCCAGGTCACCGGGCGGCGCGACCACGACCCGGCCGCCGTTCAGCAGCGGCGCCCACAGCTCGAACGTCGAGCCGTCCCAGGCGTGCGGCGAGTGCAGCGGCACCCGGTCCACCACTCCGTCCAGCCACCGCGTGTCCTCGGCGAGGGCCGTGACAGCCGCGTGGGTGGCCGACACGCCCTTCGGCTCACCGGTGGAGCCCGAGGTGAACATCACGTACGCCAGCCGGTCCGGCTGGATCTCCAGCCCGAGGTCGCCGTCCGTGAGGTGTTCCGCGGTCGGGTCTTCCCCGGCCGGCTCCTCGGCGTCCACCACCAGCAACGGGATCCGCTGCCCGACCGAGTCCGCTCGGGGACGCAGGGCCCGGTCGGTGAGCAGGATCTCCGCTCCCGTGCCGTCCAGGATCCAGCGCATCCGGCTGTCCGGATAGGCCTCGCTCAGCGGGACGTACACCCCGCCCGCCTTGACCACCGCCAGCAGCGCGACGACCAGGTCTGCGGAGCGCTCCATCAGCACTCCCGCCCGGGATTCCGGGCCGATCCCCAGCCCGACCAGGCGACGCGCGAGACGGTTGGCCCGTGCGTTCAGCTCCGCGTATGTGAGGTCGGCACCTGCGCATACGACGGCCACGGCGTCCGGTGTTCGTGCCGCCTGAGCCTCGAAGCGGTCCGACAGCGCGGCGGGGGTGCGTTCGTGGGTCGGTTCGCCGGTCCGTTCGCGGCTCGTGACGTCGGTGTCGTTCCAGTCGACGAGGATCCGGTGCAGTTCCGCCTCGTCCTGCAGAACCGTCTCCTCCACCCGCCTGCCGGGCTGCGCCACCAGGGCGTCGAGTACCCGGACCAGCCGTTCGGCGAGGACACGCGCCGAGTCCTCCTCGAACAGATCGGCGCTGTAGTCGATCCGTCCCGTGTACCCGCCCGTAGCCCCGGTCTCCCCCTCACCGAAGGAGAACAACAGGTCGAACTTTGCCGCTCCCAGCGCGGCTCCCTCCGCCGAGACCTCGAGCCCCGGCAGGCCGGCGATCGCCGAGAGCGCCCGCTGCTCCTCGTCGTCGTTCCAGCTGAGTGCCGTTTGGAAGAGGGGGTGGCGGGCGGGTGAGCGTTCGGGGTTGAGGGCTTCTACGAGGCGTTCGAAGGGGATGTCTTGGTGGGCGTAGGCGGCGAGGTCGGTTTCGCGGACTCGGGTGAGGAGTTCGGTGAAGGTGGGGTTGCCGGTGAGGTCGGTGCGCAGGACGAGGGTGTTGACGAAGAATCCGACGAGGTCTTCGACGGCGTCGTCGGTGCGTCCGGCGATGGGTGAGCCGATCGGGATGTCGCTGCCCGCGCCGAGCCGGGACAGCAGCACCGCGAGGGCTGCCTGGAGGACCATGAAGGTGCTGGCCTGGTGTGCGCGGGCGAGGGTTTCGATGCGCTCGCGCAGTTCGGCGGGGATGTCGAAGGTGACGCTCCCGCCCTGGTGGGTGGGTGTGGCGGGGCGGGGGCGGTCGGTGGGCAGGTCCAGCTCGGCCGGGAGATCGGCCAAGGTGCGCTGCCAGTAGTCGAGTTGACTGGAGATGGGGGACTCGGGGTCCTCCTCGGCGCCGAGTACCTCGCGCTGCCAGAGGGTGTAGTCCGCGTACTGGACCGGCAACGGCGTCCAGCCGGGAGTCGCGCCATGGCTCCGGGCGGCGTAGGCGGTGGCCAGGTCGCGGGCCAGCGGGGCCAACGACCAGCCGTCGGCAGCGATGTGATGCACCACCAGGACCAGCACATGCTCGTCCGGTGAGAGCTGGAAGAGGGTGGCGCGCAGGGGCAGTTCGGCGGTCAGGCGGAACGGGCGCTCCGCGACCGCCCGCAGGACCTGCTCCAGCCGGCCTTCCGCCACCTGCTCGACGGCCAGGGCAGTCGAGGCAGCCGCCCTCTCGACAGGCTCGACGACCTGGTACGCACCGGCCTCATCCGCCACGAACACCGTGCGCAGCGCTTCATGCCGTTCCATCACATCGATGAGAGCCGCTTCCAACGCCCCACGGTCCAAGGCGCCCTTCAGTCTCAGGGCGACGGGGATGTTGTACAGGGCGCTGTCGGGCTCGTACTGGTGCAGGAACCAAAGGCGGCGTTGGGCGTGGGAGAGGGGGATGCGGTCGGGACGGGGTTGGGGGGTGAGGGGGGTGCGGGCGGTGGGAGTGGCGCTGAGAGTGCGGGCCAGGCCGGCGATCGTGGGGTTGTCGAAGAGATCCTTGACGGAGAGTTCTGTGTTGAGGGTGGTGCGGATGCGGGAGACGAGGCGGGTGGCGAGCAGGGAGTGTCCACCCAGATCGAAGAAGCTGTCGTC
>NZ_JBEZLR010000152.1:0-16547 GCF_040652275.1 Streptomyces sp. NPDC048275 | reverse complement strand
GGCCAGCGGGGCCGGGAGTTTGATCGAGAGCCGGCCGGTGTCGGTGACGCGGATGGTCTCGTTGCCGAAGCGTTTGCCGGACTCCCCGTCGGCGGACAGGAACATCCGCTCCGCCTGCCAACGCTCCCGCCACTCCTGCTCGCTCAGCCCGGCCGCCGCCAGGTGGTGGCGGGTGTTCGCGAGGCGTTTGCCGCCGCGCACCACGCGCACCCGGCCCGCCGCCCAGTCTGCCTCCACCACCGCCAGGCGGTCCTTGAGGGTGTGCAGGCGGCGGGACTTGGCATGCCACTCACCGCGCGAGGCATACCCACGCACCAGCCCTTCCCGCTTGTCCGCCTTGGCGCCCAGTGGCCGGGCCAGCCGCGCCTCGATCGACGAGATCTGCCCGCGCAGCCAGGCCAGATGCGCCACCTGCCCGCGCCGGGCCAGCGCCCACTGGTCATGTGTGGCCTTGGTGATGCTGCCCGCCCAGCGCGCCGACGACCGCCCCGTCAGCCCCGCCGCATCATGCGCCAGACCCTGCCGTGACCGCTCCGCGAGATCACCAGCAGCCAGCGAACCAAGAAAGACGCCGACCTCGGCCAGCACCGCCGCATCCGCCGCCGACACCCGCAGCCGGTCCCGGATCGCCACCCCGGCGGGACCAGGCACCACGAACGATGCCGCCAACTTCCGCAGCCCGCCCACTCGTTCCCCCTCCCGACCGGCCGGAGATCCCCGTCACGAAGTCAACGAGCAGCCCCTGCAAAGGTCACCCATTCGACCCAAGAACCCCAGTTCCCCTCTCGAAGAGCCAAGGGCGGAAGACACCCCAGGACAGAGAAGCCCCGGCACACAACGGACAACCACATCCAGCCCCGGCGCTCACTCACTCACACTCACCAGAAGTCACTCCTGCTCAGTACACCGACAGCAGTTCCCAACCCCCGGCATCGCCCGGTTCGCGCGCGAGGACGTCACCATCGCGCAAGTGGCCGTCCCGCGCGGAGCGACCGTGCTGGTTGCCTCCGCCGTCGCCGACCGTGACCCGGCGCGGTTCCCGGACCCCGACTGCCTGGACATCACCCGGCAGGACAATGCGCACCTCGCTTTCGGGCACGGCATCCACTACTGCCTGGGGGCGCCGCTGGCCCGGCTCGAGGGCCAGATCGCCATCGGAACCGCCCTGCGCCGCCTGCCCCGCCTCAGTCTGGCCGTGCCGCCCGGCGAACTGCGATGGCGCGCGGGCGGTCTGCGCGGCCCCGAACAGCTGCCCGTCACGTTCACCTCCGACGGCACCGGCTGACAGCGGCTGCCCGCCGCCCGCATGCAGCACGCCCACAGGACCCCCCATGGCGTGGTGTGCGGCTGACGATCTCGTCGTCGGCGGGGCTGCCCTGGAAGGCGGCAGCCCCACTGGATCCGATGACTCAGATGGCCTGGGCGGTGGGCAGGATGGTGATCTCGGTCAGATTGACGTGGCGCGGGACAGCGGCCATGAAGGCGACGGTCTCGGCGATGTCGGCGGACTGCAGGCAGTCGATGTCGTGGATGAGGTCGGCCATCAGCCTGGAGGCGTCGGGGTCGGTGACATGGTCGGGCAGTTCGGTGTCGACCATGCCGGGCTCGATGGTGGCGACGCGGACCATCTTGGGGCCGAGTTCGACCCGCAGGAGCCGGGTGAGGTGGCTGATGTAGGCCTTGGTGCCGGAGTAGATCGAGAACTTCTCCAGGATGCGGGTGGCCGCGATGGACGAGGTGTTGATCAGGTCGGCGGGCTTGCCCTGGGCGGCGGACTCCGTCAGGTGGGGGAGGAAGGCGGCGATGACGTTCATCAGGCCGGTGATGTTGAGGTCGATCTGCCGCTGCCACTCATCGACCTTGAGTTCCTCGATGCCGGAGACGAGCTGGACGCCGGCGTTGTTGAACACCAGGTCGGCCTTGCCGAAGCGGTCGGTGACCTGGTCGGCGGCCGTCTGGACGGCGGCGCGGTCGGTGACGTCGACCGCCAGCGCCAGTGCGGTGCCGCCCAAGGCCTCGATGCTCCTGACGACGTTTTCCAGCTTGTCCTTGCGACGGGCGAGCACGACCACGGTGGCGCCCAGTTCGGCGAGGCGTTCGGCGGTGGCGGCGCCCATGCCACTGGAAGCGCCGGAGACAACAGCGACACGGCCCGCGAGCGGTGATCCGGACAGGAGTGCAGACATGACAGGTTCCTTCGAATGCGTGGTGGAAGTGGCGAACGCGGAATCCGCGAACGCGGATCCGTGACGGGCCGGGGGCGCCCGGCCGGGCCGCGAGGGGGGAGAGCTGACCCGGCCGGGCAGTCGTGAGGCCCGCGCACAGGGGCGAGGGCGCATACCCCGGCGATCAGTGAACTCAGGCGGCGTCGTCGTGTGCGGTAGCTGCGGACTTCTCCCGCCAGGGGGCGAGGTCGTCCTGGACCTGCTGGTACTTGACCTCGAGGCGATCGAGGGTGTCGCGGCCCAGGTAGAGGTGGGTGGGCAGCTTGTCACCGGAGGCGACCTCGACGATGAGGGCGGCGCCCTTGACGGGGTCACCGAGCTGGGCGTGGTTGGCCTGGTCGATCCAGTCCAGGGTCAGGTGGGCCGGGGTGTCGTCGTAGTCGGCGATACGGTTCGCGGCGACGGACAGGGAACTGGAGTCGAGGAAGTCGGTGCGGAACACGCCGGGCTCGACGACCACCGACTGGATGTTGAACGGCGCCATCTCTGCGGACAGGGCCTCGCTGATGCCGGCGACCGCGAACTTCGACGCGGAGTACAGGCTGACACCGGGCTCGCCCTCGAAGCCGGAGCGGGAGCCGATGTGCACGAGTTTGCCGGAGCCCTGCTTGCGCATGACGGGCAGGACGGCGCGGGTGACGTTGATCAGGCCGAAGACGTTGAGGTCGAAGAGCGAGCGGGCCTCGGCGTCGGTGATCTCCTCCAGGGCGCCCAGCAGGCCGCGGCCGGCGTTGTTCACCAGGACGTCGATGCCGCCGAACCGGTCCACGGCCGCCTCGACGGCCTGCGGGATGCTTTCGTTGTCGGTCACATCCAGTGCGACCGCGAACACCTTGTCGGAATTCTTCAGATCGGCCGGCACCCGCTCCGGGTTCCGTACGCCGACCACGACGTTGTTGCCTTCCGCCAGCGCGGCGCGGGCAATCTCCGCACCAATACCTCGGGAAGCGCCGGTAACGAACCAAGTAGCCATGATCAGGCCTCTTTCTCTGCTTCTCTTTCACATGTTCATCGGGGGTTTCCTCCGACGTATTCGATTCTGCGAGGAATCGCGAGAGGCAGGAAGGCCGGGAGTTTCCTGGGAGAAATACTCCCAGGCTGCGGAGGGCACCTCCCGCTGCCGGCCCGCCACGGGCCGGGCCGGCAGCTGTCGGCCCACATTGCACGACCGTGCCGGTGAGTAACGCCGAGATGAGCCCTCGCAGGCCAAGAGGGCAGGAAGACTGCCGGACAGCGGACGGCACAAAACCGCACCGGAACTCACCGTCCCCCGCCGGAGTCCGCCTCGCCTCGTGGCGCGCGCCATTCAGGGCGATCAAGCCATGGCTCTGCAAGGGGCCGGAATTCCTGGGAGAAGCGCACCCCCCTTTCGGCCCGCCACAGGGCGCCGAGCCGCTCTAACCTCAGCGGCATGGACACAGACAAGCACCCCGCCGCCGAGAATGCGCTGGGAGGTTTCCTCCGCGCACGACGCGCTCAGCTGCGCCCCGAGGATGCCGGGCTTCCCACGTCCGGGCGCCGCAGGGTGCCTGGTCTGCGCCGCGAGGAAGTCGCCACCCTGGCCGGTGTGAGCACCGACTACTACATGCGCCTGGAACAGGGCCGCGAACGGCATCCCTCGCAGCAGGTGCTCGAAGCCGTGGCCAAGGCCCTGCGCCTCGACGACGACGCCGTGGCACACCTGTACCGCGTGGCCACCCCCACCACGCGCCGCACACGTCGTGCGCCCCGCGTCGAACGGGCCGGCCCGCACCTGCGGCGGCTCCTGGACACCTGGAGCGATACCCCCGCCTTCGTCCTGGGCCACGCCCTGGACATCCTGGCCCGCAACCAGCTCACAGCCGCCCTGTTCGCCGGCTTCACGTCCTGCGACAACCTGCTGCGCATGACGTTCCTGGACCCGGCCGCGCACCACTTCTACCGCGACTGGGACCGTGCCGCCGAATCATGCGTGGCCGCACTGCGACGGGCAGCCGGTATCGACCCCGACGCCCCGCGGCTGATCGAAATCGTCGGCGAACTGTCCATGAAAAGCGCCGAGTTCCGTGCACTGTGGGCCCGCCACGACGTACGGGGCAAGACCCGCGAGGCCAAACTCTTCCACCACGCCGACGTCGGCGACCTGGAGCTGCACTACGAAGCCTTCACCGTCAACAGCGCCCCCGGCCAGCAAGTCATCATCTACCAGGCCGAGGCCGGCAGTCCCTCCGCCGACGCCCTGGCGTTGCTCGGCTCCCTGAGCGCGGTGCCGACTGCCCAGCATGCCCCGTCCGTCGGCCCGGACTGAGGACGAGCAGCCCGGACTGAGGACGAGACCGGAGGCAAAGGTGCGCAGGACGCCCGCATCACAGACCTGCCGCGGGTACGGCGGCGGGGTGCGTCCGCCCACAGCCGCGAGACCGGTCCTTCGTTACCTGGGTGTACCACGGCTACCCTCGCGCCCCCCCATGCCCGCAGACGTCGCGGAGAATGACGGTATGAACCAGATCGTGGAGTTGGGAGAGTTTCTCCGTTCGTGCCGGGGCCGGCTCAGTCCCGCAGACGCGGGAATGCCCAGGACCGCCCGGCGTCGCGTCCCGGGCCTGCGCCGTGAGGAGCTCGCCCAGCTGGCAGGCGTCAGCGTCGACTACTACACGCGCCTGGAGCAGGGGCGCAGCCGTACCGCCTCGCCGGAGATCCTCGAGTCCCTGGCGACAGCGTTGCGCCTGGACGATACCGAACGCGCACACCTGTTCGATCTCGCGAACCGGCGCCCCGTCCAGCCCCGGCGGTCCACGCCCTCCCCCGCCGAACAGGTCAGCCCAGCCGTCCACCAGCTGCTGACCACCCTGGATGCCGCCTACTGCCCCGCATTCGTCCTGGGCCGGCGCACCGATGTGGTGGCCTCCAACCCGCTCTCCCGCGCACTGATCGCCGACTTCGACGTCATGCCCGCGAACGAGCGCAACCAGAGCCGGTTCCTCTTCCTCAACCCCGACGCCCGCGAGCTGTACGCGGATTGGGAGACCGTCGCCGCGGACACCGCCGCCATGCTGCGCATGGACGCCGGGCGCCACCCCGAGGACCCGCAGCTGGGCGAACTGGTCGGCGAACTCGCCGTGCGCAGCGAACACTTCCGCGCGTACTGGGCCGAGCGCAGGGTCCACGAGCGAACCGAGGGGACCAAGAGCTACCACCATCCCGTCGTCGGGGACCTCACCGTCACCTACCAAGCTCTCGCCCTGCCCGGCGACAGCCAGACCCTGTTCATCTACAGCACCGAGCCCGGCTCCTCCTCCGAAACCGCCCTGCGGTTGCTGGCGACCTGGTCGACCCAGCCCCTCACGGACCAGGCCCGCACCGCCGCACCCAACGAACCGGACACCGCCGCCTGACCCCCTCGCGCTCAGCCCCTGCCGGCCGAGCGCACCCAGATCATGCTCCTGCACCGGCCTGCCCCGGTCCTCGACCGGCTTCGGCGCACGGGGTGCCCCGGGACAGCCGACCCGGGCGCCTCAGGCGCGCCCCGCCTGGCGAAAGCAGCCGCCCACCCACGCGCATCGCGGTCGGTTCACCGCCCGCCGTATCCGAAACGGGAAGGCTAGCCTGGGGGATATGAGCGACAGCACCCCCTTGGGCGAGTTCCTCAGAGCACGGCGCGAAGCCCTCAAGCCGCAGGACGTGGGCCTGCCCGAGCACGGCCGCCGACGGGTGCCCGGGCTGCGCCGCGAGGAAGTCGCGATGCTCGCCGGTGTGAGCGCCGACTACTACATGCGCCTGGAGCAGGGGCGCGAGTCCAGCCCTTCGCCCCAGGTCCTCGACGCCGTCGCGGACGCCCTCCACCTTGATGACGAAGCCACCGACCACCTGCGCAGACTCACCCGGGCACCGCAGGAACGCCGCCCCCTTCCCGCCGGCGACGACCAGGTCAACCCGCAGCTGCTGCAGCTGCTCGACAGCTGGCCCGACACCCCCGCCTTCGTGGTGGGCCCGGCGCTGGACATCCTGGCGCACAACGCCCTTGCGGCCGCACTGCACAGCGGCTTTCAGCGGTTCGACAACCTGGCTCGCATGGTCTTCGTCGACCCGGCGGGCCGCGACTTCTACCAGGACTGGGAAAAGGCCGCCCAGTCGTGCGTCGCCGAGATCCGCGCCGCCTACGGATACGACCCGAAATCTCCACGGATCATCGAAGTCGTAGAAACTCTTTCCGCGAAGAGTCCGGAATTCGCCGAGCTGTGGGCACGGCACCATGTGAAGGGCAAGACCCGGCAGACGAAGAACCTCAAACATGCCCAGGTCGGCGACCTGCAGATTCAGTTCTCTGCCTTCACGGTCAATGAAGCACCTCATCAGCAGTTGGTCGTCTATCAGGCTGAACCCGCCGGCTCCACTGCGGCCGCATTCGCCGAACTCCGTTCACGGATCGACAACCGCCAGGGAGAGCAGGAACAGCACGAAGCGGAGTGGATTCCCGAATCGACTCACCACCTGTGATGCGCAGGCCGCCCACCGGCACATCGCGTCGCCGAAGGACGCCTGCCGTAGCGCCGGTGCGCGCAGCCTGGCCCTCGCGTACCCAGGAAAACCCCGGCCCTTACAGCCTCACCGACCGCTGGCCAGACTGGACGTACAGAAAAGCCGAGGACACCGACCCGCCAATTCGCTGAAACAGCGACTGTCTCCTCGGCCGGCCCATACGCCCCAGGAGACCAGCGATGACCACGGTCAGCGATCTGCAGGAACACCCCTTGGACCAGGTCCACCGGCTGATCGAGCCTGGCCCGGTGATCCTGGTGACCACACAGCACCGCGGCATCCCGAATGTGATGACCAACGGGTTCAACATGATGATCCGCCACGCCCCGCCACTGATCGGCTGCACCATCGGGCCGTGGGACCACAGTTACACCGCGCTGCGCGATACCGGGGAATGCGTCATTTCCATCCCTGGCAGTGAACTTGCCGAGACCACGGTCGACATCGGCAACTGCTCAGGCCAGGACGTGGACAAGTTCCAGGAGTTCGACCTGACCCCGCTGGCCGCACAACAGGTCGAAGCACCGCTGATCGCCGAGTGTTTCGCGAACATCGAATGCAAGGTCGCCGACACCGCCCTGGTCGGCGCGTACCACCTGTTCGTCCTCGAAGCGGTCCGGGCCTGGGTCGATCCGTCCCAGCCGCACCCGCAGATGTTCCACCACCGCGGCGACGGCACCTTCACGCTGGACGGCGAAACCATCGACCTCCAAGACCGCATGACCAAGTGGCAATACCTCCTGTGACGCTCCCCGCCACCTGCCCCACCTCCGCCCCACCGCCTACCCGACGCCCGGAACACCCCGCCGGGATGAGGAACGACGCATGACAGGCCTCGAACTCATTGCCGCGGTCCTTGCCGCTGTGCTGCTGATGACCTGGCTGGCCCGCCGCCTCCACCTGAGCGAGCCGCTGATGCTGCTGGGCGGAGGCGTCCTCATCGGCCTCACGCCGCATTTCGGCCGTGTCGACCTGCCGCCCGACGTGGTGCTTCTGGTCTTCCTGCCGGCACTCCTGTACTGGGAGACGCTGACCACGTCGCTGCGCGAGATCAAGACGAACTTCCGCTCGATCGCCCTGCAGTCGACCGGCCTCGTCCTGGTGACCGCGCTTGCCGTAGCCGCGGTCGCGCACGCACTCGGCTACGCATGGCCGATCGCCTTCGTCCTCGGAGCGGTGCTGGCACCCACGGACGTCGCGGCAGTCGCCGCGGTGGCCAAGGCCATGCCGCGACGCATCGTGACACTGCTGCGCACCGAGAGTCTCCTCAACGACGGCACAGCCCTGGTGCTTCTCGCCGTGAGCCTGGAACTCCTCACCACAGGCGAGCCGTTCTCCTGGGCCGGCACCACACTGCGCTTCGTGGAGTCCTACGCCGGCGGCGCGATCACCGGCGCGGTGATCGCTCTGGCCCTGATCCCCGTGCGCCGGCACCTGAAAGACCGCAGCCTGCACAGCGGCCTGAGCGTCGCCACCCCGTTCCTCGCCTTCCTGCCCGCCGAAGCCGTGCACGTCTCGGGCGTCCTGGCCGTGGTCACCTGCGCACTGGTCACCAGCCGCGTAGGCCCCAGACTCATCCGTTCCGACGCCCGTTTGGAGGCCACCGCCTTCTGGGAAGTCACCGCGTTCCTGCTCAACGGCGCACTGTTCGTCCTGGTCGGCATCCAGACGCCCGCCGCCGTCCGCGCCCTGACCTCCATCTCCCTGCTTCAGGCGACCATGATCGCTGCCGCGGTCAGCGCGACCGTCATCGCCGCCCGCGTCGCATGGTTTTATACGGTCCCCTACCTGATCCGCCTGGTGGACCGCCGCCCGCAACAACGCAGGCGGCGCATCGGCGCACGGCAACGACTGCCCCTGGCATGGGCCGGGATGCGCGGAGCGATCTCCCTCGCCGCAGCACTGTCGATCCCCGCGACAACGGCCGATGGACAACCTCTGGCACAGCGCGACGCGGTCATCTTCATCACCGTGGTCGTCATCACCGTCACCCTCGCCGTACTCGGCCCGGCCCTCCCGGCAGTCGTGCGCAGCGCGCGATTCACCGAAGACACCGCCGAAGCAGCGGAGGAGGAATTCGCCGTACGCCAACTGGCCCGCACCGCCCTGGCAGAGCTGCCCGCCCTGGCCGACCGGTTCCCCGTGCCTGAGGCGGCCATGGCCCACATCACCAAGGACCTGCGCAAACATGCCGCCGCAGCTTCGGACGAAACCCACGACCAAGCAATCCGCCGCAAGCGGCAGATCAGCGCCACATACGCGCTCGAGACCGAGCTCCTCTACGTCAAGCGTGCCGCACTGAACGACCTGCGCAACCAGGCCCGCATCGATGACATCGTGCTGCGCCGGATGCAACGCCATCTGGACACCGAGGAGCAACGCCTGAGCATGAGGATGTCCTTGCTCCCGTCTTCCGCCGACGGAGTCGGCGAGCCGGACGGCGCACACCAGGACGGCCCGTCCGCCCTCTGAAAGCGCATGCGGACGCGGTCCCTCGCGACAGCGCCTAGAGGGGCGAGCGCATCCGGTGCGGGCGGATCTCTATTTCCCCGACGGTCAGCTGAGGTGCCTGAGCAAGGAATTCCGTGACATACGGAGTCCTCATGTGGAAGTCGAACGCGGCAGCGGATTTCCACATCTCGAAGATGAACCAGGCATTCTCATCTTCATTCGACTGGTAGACCTCGTAGCGGAGGCAGCCTTCCTCTTGGCGAGTCGGTGCCACCAAAGCGAGCAAGCGCTGTCCGAGATCTTCTCCCCAGTCGGGCTTGGCCCGGACGAAGGCCGCATTGGTCAGCGGGCTCATATCGCGCTCCCTCCACCGACATGCTGGGCTTGCTGGGACAACCGTTGCAATGGATCGTATGCCTTCGCGTCGGTGACAATTGCTTACACCGCGCCGCCGTGCATGCGGAGGATCCGGGCGGTTCGCGAACGATGGCCAAGGCACTGCGAAGCCTGGGAAATTCACCTGCTGGGCGTTGTCGAATAGCTGTTTTGCAGACTGCACCGCCATGAGTCGCAGATGAGCGGATCGGAGTCAAAGGTGCACCTTCAGCGATCCGCACCGACCTTTCTCGGTCGTCGTGATGAGCACGCAGCGCTGTGCGAACTACTCGAGACAGCACGTAGAGGACACGGCGGAGCCCTGGTTGTCCACGGAGAACCGGGAATCGGCAAAACCGCACTCCTGGATCGGACGGTGGCGTCCGTCCCGGGCCTCGGAGTGCTCCACGCCGATGGACACGAGTACGAAAACGAGCTGGCGTTCGCCGGGCTTCATACCGGCATGGTCGCCACAGAACTCCCCGACCACGTCACCGACCCCGACGCCACCCTGCTCATGGCCGACCTGCTCCGGCAAATCGACTGCCTGTCGTCGGAGGACGTCGCCGAGACAGTCGCTTTCGTCGCCTCCGTCCCGAGGCACGTCAACCTCACCGAGATCACCGTCCTGCCCACCGAACAGGCCATCTGAATACTCCCGCCCACGGTCACCGCCGCCCCGAGCGACGGTAACCGTGGGTGTGACGCACCTGGGGAAACCGCGGCCTGGTTGCCCCGGCGAGAGAGACCGACGCTGGTGTCCGCAAGCCGTTGCGCACAGACCCACCGCACCTCCGCGAGGAAAAGGACATCCCATGAACGTCGACGACACCACCAGCGCCGCCGTGCTCGACCAGCTCCAGCGCCAGGCCGCCGACCCACAGCGACGCATCCTGTTCACCGGCGCGACCATCGTCACCATGGACCCCGACCTCGGCGTCATCGGCCGTGGCGACCTGCTCGTCGAAGGCAACACCATCGCCGCCGTCGGACCCGCCCTCAGCGCGGACGGCGCCGTGGTCGTCGACGCCACCGGCACGATCCTCGCCCCCGGCTTCGTGGACACCCACCGGCACGCCTGGGAGACCCAACTGCGAAGGATCATGCCGGACGTCGACGACCTCGGCGGCTATGTGATGACCACCCTGGCCGGCTACGCCACCGTCTACCGGCCCCAGGACATGTACATCGGCACCAAGCTGGCCGCCCTGACCGCGATCGACAGCGGCATCACCTGCATGCTCGACTTCTCCCACAACTCCCGCACTCCCGAGCACTCCGACGCCGCCGTCCAGGCCCTCCTCGACACCGGCATCCGCGGCGTGCACGCCTCCATGGGCCCGCACTTCGGCGACTGGGACCGGCAATGGCCCGGCGACCTGACCCGGCTCAAGAACCAGTACTTCAGCAGCAACGACCAGCTGCTGACTCTGCGCGTGGCCACCCTTGCCACCGACGAGATCGCCGGGCCGGCGCTGGCCTACGGACCCGACCTCGCCCGCGTCGCAAAGGACCTGGGGGTCGGCGTGAGCGTCGACGCCGTCTTCGGCACCTCCTCCTCCGAGGCCGTCCTGCGCTGGGCCAAGGACGGCATCCTCGGCCCCGACATCACCCTCATCCACTCCACCGGATTGACCTCCGAGGCGTGGAAGGCGATGGGGGAGAGCGGCACCACCGTGGCGCTCGCCCCCACGTCCGACGCACAGATCGGCCTGGAGACCGCGATCCCCGCCGTCGACGAGGCCCTGGCCGCCGGCATCCGGCCCGGACTGAGCATCGACGTCGAAGTCGCTCTCGCCAGCGACATGTTCACCCAGATGCGGGCCCTGCACGCCATCCAGCGCATGCGCGCCGTCAACGCCGCCTACGGCACCGACCAGCAGCCCTCACGCATCACCACGCACGACGTCCTGGACTTCGCCACCCTTCAGGGCGCCCGCACCAACGGTCTCGCCGGCGTCACCGGCTCGCTCACCCCGGGCAAGAAGGCCGACCTGCTGGTCATCCAGGCCGAAGACCTCAACAACATGCCGCTCAACGACCCGATCGGCACCGTTGTGCTGGGCTCGGACGCCCGCAACATCAGCGCCGTCCTCATCAACGGCGAGCCCCGCAAGTGGAACGGCCAGGTCCTCGACGTCAATCTGGCCGCCCTGCGCGGCGAGGTGCACGCCTCGCGCGAGTACGTCCTGAACACCACCACCGGCTGAGAGCCCCTTCAGCCTCAGAGCCCGGCCAGCTCCATTCCATCGCCGGGCTCGGGGGGCGCCGGCCCAAGGCGTAGGTCGACGACCCGGACCAGGAACTGCCATGACAACCCCACCACAACCACAGTCCGCGCCGCGACGACACCGTCCGGTGCGAGCTGTGACACCCGCAGGGGCGCCCTCTGCCGCTGACCGGCGGAGCTTACGGCGGTACCGACTGTGGGTGTGGCGCACCTGGGGATACGGCGGCCTGGTTCCGATTCCACCGTGCGACGAACCTGGTGGTCAGACAGCCGCCGTAGCGGTCGAACATCCGCCTCGAACCTGTACCGGCGCTCACTTCGCGCATCGGGCAGACCGATGAGCCGACACCATTGAGGAGCATGCAATGAGCAACACCGACACCAACACCACGGACTGGAACCCCAAGGCCCTCGACGAGATCCTCTCCAACGACGAGGGGCGCCCCGTCCTGTTCACCAACGCCCGCATCCTGACGATGGACCCGCTGATCGGGACCATGACCGGCGCCGACCTCCTGTTCGTCGGTTCCCTGCTCGTGGGCGTCGGCCCGGGCATCATCACCGCGGCACAGGACGACAACGCCATCGTCGTCGACTGCACCGGCATGACCATCGCCCCCGCCGTCGTCGACACCGTCGCACTGACCGGCGGCCGCGGCCGCCGTTCGGAGTATGTCGCCACGCTGACCCCGGGCAACACCACCGACTTCCTGGTGGTGCCCGACGAGCTCGCCGCCGACGTGCCGAGCGCCCTGGCCACGCTCATGTCCCAGCCGGAGCAGGTGCGCTCACTGGTCGCAGCCGGCCGGCCCGTCCTGTGGGCCGGTACCGACGTTCCCGGCCGGGACACCGCGCCCGAGGCGGGCATCCCGGCCGCCGAGGACCTGACCGGCAGCCCGCGCGTCGGCGTCTGGATCGACAGGAACGACTTCCTGCACCAGGAGCTCACTGCCGACGGCCGCTACGACGAGACCCGGGGCGGGCGCCCGCACGCCTACCAGGGCCAGTACTGGATCGACGGCGACCGCATCGACTACCTGGACGACCTCGGCTTCTGGGCCTACGGAGAGTTCCAGGGCGACGAGCTGCACCACGCGGGCTACGTCATGAAGCTCGGCTGACCTTCCCTCCGGTCGGCGCGACGACGGTCCCGATCCTGGGTGCGCGACACCTGGGGAAACCGCGGCCTGGTTGCCGTAGCGGACGTGGCCGAGGCTGGTGTTCGACCTGCCCGCCCTGCACAGCGAAGTGCACGCCTCCCGCGAGCACATGCTGAACATCCCGGCTGCCTGAGCGTCCCCCGTCGCCTGAGCATGTCTCTCCATCGTCCCCGGCCGTTCCTCCCGGCCGGGGGCACCCACCGAATCCCGGTGGTGCCATCGGCCGATCGTGCCGCGCGCAAACACGCGGGGCGGCGACCAGACGCCCCCCTCTGGAGTCCCCATGTCCCACCCCACCACCTCCCCCCGGCACGCAGCCGGGACCAGCACGCCGGACCAGCCGCCGTCCTGGGCCCCCACTGCGCCGACCATCGCCCTGCTGACCTCACTCGGCGTCCTGATGGTCGGCCAGATGTACACCGTTTTGGCCCTGCTGCACCCCATGGCCACCGCGCTCGGCACGACACCGGGGCAGGCCACCTGGACGGCGACGGCGTTCGGCTTCGCCTACGCCGCCGGATTCCTCCTCGCCGGTCCGCTGTCGGACCGCTACGGATCGCGCGCCGTGATCACCGCCGGGCTCGTGACCGCCACGGCAGCCACCGTGGCGGTCAGCGCCGCCCCCAACCTCACCTGGGCCGTCGCCCTGCGCAGCGTGCAGGGACTGACCACCGCCGCATTCGCGCCCTCCGCGCTCTCCTACGCCGTTCACCACATCGCGCCCCAGCGCCGCGGCACCGCGGTGACCTGCATCACCAGCGGCATGCTCGCGGCCGCCGTCATCATGCAGATCGGCGCTCAGACCGTCGCGGCCGGGCTCGGCTGGCGCGCGGTCTTCTGGCTCAGCGCCGCCCTCATGGCCCTGAGCCTGATCCCGGTGCGCCGCGTGCTGCGGCCCACCCTCCGCCACGACACCGGCGGCGGGCTGCTGCAGGCCTTCGCGGCGATGCCGCGACTGCTACGCCGGCCGCGACTGGTCGCCTTGTACCTGTCCACCGTGGCCCTGATGTCCGCCTTCGTCGCCGTCTACACGGCGGTGGCCATAGCCGGGCCGCCCAGCATCGCCGGGAACTCCTCCGCGATCCTCGCCCTGCGGGCCAGCGCACTGCCCGCCCTGGTCGCCATCCCCGTGCTCGCCCCCGTGCTCCAGCGCCTGGCCGCACCCCTGCGCGCGGTCCTGGCCTTCACGCTGGCCGCCGCCGCCGTCGCGGTCGGCTCCCTGCTCGGCGGCCACACCGTGCCGTTGGCCATCGCTCTGCTGCTGTTCGTGGCCGCCGTCGCGGCAGCGGCACCCGCCGTCGTCGAAACCGTCAACGCCACCGCCCCGCACGCGCGCGGCGCGGCCGTCGCCCTCTACGGATGCAGCATGTTCATCGGCGCCAGCCTGGGCCCGCAGCTCACCGGAGCCCTCACCGGCCTGGGCTTCGGCGGCATCCTGCGCATCGTCGCCGCCGCGCTCGTCCTGGGCATCCTCCTGGCCCTGCCGGCCCTGCGCCACCAGCGCACCGAATAACCCGCGCCCGAACCATTCCCGCACCACGCCCCTGAAGGAGAAGGACATGTCCACCCGAGCAAGCACGGAGACCCGCACCCCTGGCGGCGTGCTGGTCACCACCGGCGGCATCCCGATGAGCGAGCGCGCCCGCGCGCTCGGCGCCGGCGTCGCCCGCACCTACATCGACGGCGCCTGGCACGACAACGCGACCGACGAGCGGTGGCAGCACCACCACCCGGCCACCGGCGAGCCGGACTTCACGATCGGCGTCAGCTCCGCCGACGAGGTCGACCGCGCGGTCCGCGCCGCCCGTCGCGCCTTCGACGAGGGACCCTGGCCGCGGATGACCGCCCGCGAGCGCAAGCTGGCGCTGCAGCCCCTCGGTGACCTGATCCGCGCCCGCGGCTCCGAGTTCGCGCAGCTGCAGTCACTCGACAACGGCGTGCCGATCACTGTCGGCAGCGGTTTCCGGTTCTCGGCGAACTTCGCCGCCGACGTTTTCGACTACTTCACCGGCTGGATCGACAAGCTCGACGGCGCGGCCCCGCCCGTCTACACGGAGCAGATCAACAACCAGCTGATCACCGTCAAGGAGCCGGTCGGTGTCGTCGCGGCGATCACCCCGTTCAACGCCCCGGTGATGCAGTTCGCCCAGAAGGTCGCGCCCGCCCTCGCCGCCGGCTGCACCGTGGTGTTCAAGCCCTCGGAGTACGCCTCCAACGTCGCCGCCCTCTACACCGAGCTCATCGAACAACTCGACCTGCCGGCAGGCGTGTTCAACCTGGTCCCCGGAACGGCAAGCACCTCCCAGGCCCTGGTGGCGCACCCACTGGTCGACAAGGTGGCCTTCACCGGGCGCCGCTTTGTCGGCGAGCAGATCCTCACCGCCGCCGCACCCGGCCTCAAGCGCGTGCAGCTGGAACTGGGCGGCAAGAGCCCGAGCATTGTGTTCGACGACGTCGAGGACATCGCCGCCACCGCGCAGTACGCGATGAGCCTGGTCTCCATGGGCCTGTCCGGACAGCTGTGCTCGACCCAGACCCGCGCCCTTGTGCAGCGGTCGGTGTACGACGACTTTGTCGCAGCCGCCGCCGCGCAGATCGAGAACGTCCACCTCGGCGACTCCTTCGACCCGACCGTCACGTCCATCCCGCTGGTGAACCCGGCCGCGTCCGACCGGGTCATGGGGCTGATCGACGGCGCTGTCGCTGAAGGCGCCAAGCCGGTTGTGGGCGGGCGCCGGATCACGGTCCCCGGCGGCGGCAACTGGGTCGAGCCGACCCTGTTCACCGACGTCACCACCGACATGGAGATCGCCCGGGAGGAGGTGTTCGGTCCGGTGCTCGCGGCCATCCCGTTCGACACCGAGGAGGAGGCGATCCGCATCGCGAACGACTCGGAATACGGCCTCTCAGCCGGCGTCTACACCCGCGACACCTCCCGGGCCGTACGCGTCGCGCGCAGGCTGCGTACAGGGACGGTCGGCATCAACAGCCTGTTCGTCGCCACCCCCACCGCACCGTTCGGCGGCTACAAGACCTCCGGCCTGGGCCGCGAAGGCGGCCGCGACGGCCTGGAAGGCTACCTGGAAACCAAAACGATCAGCATCCCCCTCGGCTGATCCCCGCCGTTCCCCTGCCTGCCCTGCCCACCAGTCGGCAGGGCAGGCACGACCCGCACATCAACGCACGGCAGCCGGACGGGCGGAAGGAAGAGGAACCATGAGCACCCACGACAGCGCGAAGGACCGGCAGGAGCGTTTCGACCACGGCATGGCCGTACTGTCGAGCATCGACGGCGAGAGCGGACAGAAGGTCATCGACTCGCTGGCCGACATCTCCCCCGAGCTGGGACACCAGGTGGTTGCCTGGGCCTTCGGCGAGATGTACAGCCGCCCGCAACTGGCCCCGAGGGACCGCCAGCTGGTCACCCTGGGCATGCTGACGGCCCTGGGCGGCTGCGAGCCGCAACTCGACGTCCACATCAACGCAGCCCTAATAGGACTCCGTTAGGTCTGTCTCGATCTTGGCGTGGTGGGTGTCCTGCTGGGTAGGGGCTGTTGGCAGGTGGTGCAGATACCGGTCCAGCACCTC
>NZ_JBEZLR010000151.1:0-16610 GCF_040652275.1 Streptomyces sp. NPDC048275 | reverse complement strand
TCGGTGTAGGGGGCGAATGCCTGGGTGCAGGCGTTGATGTGGGCGGCGAACACCGGTTCGTGGGCGAGGAGGTGCTGGCCCATGGCGGGCCACTGTGAGCCCTGCCCGGGAAACACGAAGACCGTCTTGCCGCTCAGCGCGGTGCCGGTGGCGAGGCCGGGATGCGGCAGACCCTCCGCCAGCGCGGACAGGGCATCCAGCCGGTCCTCGGAAACCGTCACCACAGCGCGGTGCTCGAACGCCGCACGACCGGTCGCCAGCGAGAACGCCACGTCCGCCGGGTCGAGTTCGGGCGCGTTGGACACGAAACGGCGCAGCCGGCGGGCCTGCCCGCGCAGCGCCGCCTCGGTGCGCGCCGAGAGCACCCACGGCGCGGGGACACGGCTCACCTCACCGGCCCCCGGACCCGGCGCCGCCTCCAGCACGACGTGGCAGTTCGTACCGCCCATGCCGAACGAGGAGACACCCGCGTACGACGGACCCTCGGGCCACCGGACATGGTCCGTCTGCACGCGCAGGTTCAGCCCGTCCAGGTCGATGTCCGGGTTGGGGGTTGCGAAGTTGAGGCTGGCCGGGATCTCCCGGTGCGTGATCGACAAGGCGGTCTTCAGCAGGCCCACGATGCCTGCCGCGCCCTCCAGATGGCCCACATTGGTCTTGGCGGAGCCGACCAGCAGCGGCGTGTCCCCGGGGCGGGCCGAGCCGATCGCCGCACCCAGCGCCGCGGCTTCGATCGGGTCGCCGACCGGCGTGCCCGGGCCGTGCAGCTCGACGTACTGGACGTCGGCGGGCGAGACGCCTGCGCGTGCGCAGGCGCGGCGCAGCACCTCCGCCTGGGCGGCGGCGTCGGGCACGGTCAGCCCGCCGGAGGCGCCGTCGTTGTTGACGGCGCTGCCGCGGATCACGGCGTAGATGCGGTCGCCGTCGGCCTGCGCCCGCTCCAGCGGCTTGAGTACGACGGCCCCGCCGCCCTCGCCGCGCACATAGCCGTTGGCGCGGGCGTCGAAGGTGTAGGCGACGCCGTCGGGCGACAGCCCCCCGAACCGGGTCAGGCCGAGGGTGGACTCCGGGGCCAGGATGAGGTTGACGCCGCCGGCGATCGCCAGCTCGGACTCGCCGGTGCGCAGGCTCTCGCACGCCAGGTGCACCGCCACCAGCGCGGACGACTGGGCGGTGTCCACGGTCAGACTGGGTCCGCGCAGGCCGAGCGTGTAGGAGACGCGGTTGGCGATGATGCCGCGGTTGATGCCGGTGACGGCGTGCGCGGTGATCGCCTCGGGGCCCTGCTGGTGCAGCAGGGTGGCGTAGTCACCGGCGGTGGTGCCGATGAAGACACCGGTCCGGGTGCTGTGCAGGGAGGCGGGTACCACGCCCGCGTCCTCCAGGCACTCCCAGGCCAGTTCGAGGGTCAGCCGCTGCTGCGGGTCCATCGACGCGGCCTCGCGCGGGGCGATCCCGAAGAACGCCGGATCGAAGGTGTCGACCCGGTCGAGAAAACCACCACGGGGCGGAATCGCGCCGTGCTCCGTGCCGACCCAGCGGTCGGCGGGGGCCTCGGTGATTCCGCTCGCGCCGCGGCGCAGAAGATCCCAGAACGACTCCGGGTCAGGAGCCTGCGGGAGACGGCAGGAAATACCGACAATGGCGACAGCGTCAGTGGGCATGAATTCCCTCATGAATGCAGCATCGGCGGCTCTGCTAACCGGCCCCTTGATAGTGGCTAAAGCGGCGTGAGAGCAGGGACGCCAAGGTCCGCAGGAAAACGGACGAGGATTCCTGGACAAAGAAATGACCGCCGGGCATGGGGTGCACCTGGCAGCTCACGGTGGAGTGTTCGGCCCAGCCCGAGACCCGGGCGAGCGGCAGCAGCGGATCGTCGGTGCCCGCGAAGACGTCGATCGGGCAGTCCAGCGGCCGCTGTCCGGACGGCTGGTGGCTCTGGCACACCAGCAGGTCGTCCCGGAGCAGGTCGAGGGCTGCCTTGACCCACTCCGGATAGGCCAGGACCAGCTCGGACATCCCGCCGATGTCCACCATCCAGCGCGCCAGCTCATCATCCGTGAGCTCCAGGGCCGCGGTGATCGGAGCGAGCAGATGGGGCGCCGGATAGGCCCCGGCCATCAGGCTGACGGGCAGGCTACGGCCGCGGGAGGCGCGCAGCGACGTCAGGTTGTAGGCGACGATCGCTCCCATGCTGTGCCCGTAGAACGCGTAGGGAGCCTCGTCCAGCAGGGGACCGAGACCGCGGTCCAGATCCGCCACCAGGGCGTCGATCCTGGTGAACCGCTCTTCGGTGACGCGCCGTTCGCGGCCGGGCAGCAGCACCGGCAGCACCGCGACGCCCGGGCCGAGCTCCTGCTGCCAGTCCTGGAACATCGAGGCTCCGCCGCCCGCGTGGTGGAAACACAGGAGCCGGATGCCGCGGTGTTCCCGCGCGTCGGCGGGCAGGTAGGCGGACAGAGGGTCCATTACGCCGACTGCCTCACGTCACGCGTTCAGCAGGTCGGTGACACGGGCCGCCAGCTCTTTGTCGGCCAGCATGATCCCGTGGTCGGTGTCCACGGGGATCTCCTGGGCGACCACGATGTCCACGCCTGCGGTGCGCATCGCGTTGAGGCCGCTCAGCGGGCTGTTCGAGCTGTAGGCGACGGCGGAGCGCCACTCGTTCAACGGGTCGATCTCACTGGCGGCGGCCAGGTAGCACAGGAAGGAGTCGAAGACACCGAACAGTTCCTCGCGGCGGATCTGGTCGAGGCCGGCGGCGATCAGCGCGGGTTCGCCGAACTCCCACATGAGCCGCATCAGTTCGTTCTTGAGCGGGACCGCTTCGCTGGTCTTCTCGTAGGCCTGCCGGCCCATCTCCCGCGCCTGTGCGATCTGTTCCGTGGAGATCACGTCGGTCAGGAAACCGATGACCTTGTGGTACTGCCAGATCAGGGTCTGCGCCGTGGACAGCTCGGGGTCGAAGAGGACCAACGGCGGCTGCGTGCCCTGTAGTTCGCCCACACGCTCGGCCAGTGCCGCGGCGTAGATCGCGCCGCCGCAGAAGCCCATCAGCGCCCGCACCGGGGGCCGTTCGCTCTCCAGCCGCCGCGCCCAGTGGTCCACGTAGTCGGCGCCCGTCCGCTCGTAGTCGCTCCCCGCGGACGGCGGCACGGATTCCCAGACCTCGAAGCCGGGCCCCAGATTCGCCACCAGATCCGAAAAACGCGCCTCAGGACGGCCGGTGGTGTCGAAGTCGACCGCAAGCACTATTCCCTGGGCGTTGTCGTCCTTCACCAGAGTCTTCCAACCCTCTGATTCGGTCACCATTTCTCCTTGGCCGCGGACAATTCGAACTCGAAGCAGCCTAGGACGCGCGAGGTGCCGCCCTGTAGCCCCTACACCCCCTAACGGACCCCCTTAAACGGGCGGACGGCACCCGGAATAGGGCCGTCGAGCGCCCTTAGGGGTGCCCGTACTCATCGGCCGTCCGTACCGTGAGCCGCAAAGTGACACTGCACGCACTGTGTGAATTGCTCATTTCCCATCCGGCAGGGAGGCTCAATGGGGCCCGCAGCACAGCCCAGCGCACGGTCTGTACGCGATCTTTCACCGGCCACGCGCAAGGAAGAGGCCGTGTGGTTGTTGGAGCGGCTGGTGCCCGATGCCGCAGCCAACAACCTGGCGCTGGCCTTCCAGGTGGACGGCCGGCTGGACGTCTTCGCTCTGCAGGAGGCGCTGGAGCTTTTGTTCCGCCGCTACGACGTCCTGCGCACCGTCTACTACGCCACCGGCGCCGAACTGCTGAAGGGCGTGGTCCCGCCGTCGGAATTCTCCATTCCGCTGGAGGAGATCGATGACTTCGCCGTGCCGCCCGAGGGCATCGAGCCGGCGCTGCGCCCCTTCGTCACCCGCCGCTTCGTCTTCGACGGCCGTCCGCTCGCCCGAGCCGGCCTCTTCCACCACCCCGACGGCGACCTGCTCTGCCTGGCCTTCCACCACCTCGACTACGACATCATCTCCGGAACGGTCCTCGTCGAGGAACTGGTCTCCCTCTACGGCGACATCGTGGCCGGCCTGGCGCCCGACGAGGAACTGCTCACCACCGTCGGCGCCTTCACCGAGCCCGAGCCGAGCGCGGCGAGCCTGGCCTACTGGCGCGAGCGGCTGGAGGACTTCGACCCGGCGGGCCTGGACCTGTCGTGCGGCGCCCCCGACCCGGCCGAGACGACGATGCGGGGCGACCAGGTCGTCCATGTGCTGTCCGCCGAGGCCAGGGAGGTCGTGAAACAGCTGCAGCGGGAGGTGCGCGCCCCGGAGGCGGTCGTGCTGCTCGCCGCCTACGACCTGCTGCTCGCCGCACACGGGGCCGGCCCCGACATCACCGTCGGCTCCCCGGTGAGCGTCCGCCCGCCCGGCGCCCCCCGCACCGTGGGCCACCACACCAACGTGCTGCCCCTGCGGGTGTATGTCGACCGGCAGGAGAACTTCCGCACGCTGGTCCGCAAGACCCGCGACGCCTACTTCGGCGCGCTCGCCCACGCCGGGGTGACCGTCGACAGCATCTCCGAGCTGGTGCCCCGGGCCGGCTCCTCGTGGCGCAACCGGCTGTGCCGCCACCTGTTCAACTACTTCCCGCAGCTGGGGATGACCGACTTCGAGGTGGCCGGGCAGCGCGCCTGGCCGATCGTCGTCGAGAACGGCTTCAGCAAGTTCGACCTCGAGTTCTTCATCGCGTCCGCCGAGGACCGCATCACGGTCAACGCGCGCTACTCCACCGAGAAACTGGACCGCGCGGACGCGCAGGCGCTGCTGCTGCGCTACGAGGCGCTGCTGCTGTCGCTCGGCGCGGATGTGGACCGGCCCACCGGCGAGATCCAGGTGTGGAGCGAGCAGGACCGTGCCGTGATCGGCGCGGCCAACGACACCGCCCATGAGTTCGACCCGCCAGGCGTCGTGGAGGCGGTGTACCGCCACGCCCGCGACACCCCGCAGGCGGTGGCGGTCCAGCACGGCGACCGCTCCGTGACCTACCGGCAGATCTGGGACACCGCCCAGAGCACCCGCGCCACCCTGGCCGGTCTGGGCATCGGCTCCGGCGACATCGTCGCCCTCGCCGCCGCCCGCTCGCCCGAGCTCGTCGCCACGGTGCTGGGCATCTGGCTGTCCGGTGCCGCCTACCTCCCGGTGGACCCCGAGCACCCCGTGCAGCGCGTGACGTATCTGCTGGAGGACTCCGGCGCCAAGGCCGTCTTCACCGACCGCGACCTCGGGCTGCCCGCCGCCGAGGACAAGCCCAATCTGCCCCTGGCACCGGTCGCCGCCGCGGACGCCGCGGCCGACGCGGCCGGCCTCGCGCCCTTGCCTGCCCCCGTCGATCAGGAGTCCCTCGCCTACCTGATCTACACCTCGGGCTCCAGCGGCCGCCCCAAGGGAGCCCTGCTCCCGCACCGCGCCATCTCCAACATCGCCGCCGACTACACCGTGCGGCTGCGCGCGACGCCGGACACCGCGACGCTGTGGATGACGACGTTCGCCTTCGACATGGCCAACCTGGAGCACTACGTACCGCTCTACTCCGGCGGCCGCATCGTGATCGCGCCGGACGAGGCCCGGCTGGACGGCAAGGTGCTGCGCGGCCTGATCGAGCGCTACGACCCCAGGATCCTCCAGGCCACGCCCACCACCCTGCGCCAGGTCCTCGACCACGTCGAGGACCTGCTCGCGGGGCGCGTCGTCGTCACGGGCGCCGAACCCGTACCGGTCACCCTCGCCAAGCGCCTGCTGGCCACCGGCTGCGAGGTCGTCAACGCCTACGGCCCCACCGAGACCATCACCTGGTGCACCTGGGGCGTCGTCCCCGCCGGCCTCGGCGACCGGATCGACGTCGGCGGGCCGATCCGCAACATCCGGATGATGGTCCTCGCCCCGGACGGACGGGAACTGCCCGTCGGTGTCCGCGGCGAGGTGTGCATCGCCGGCGCCGGCGTCTGCCACGGCTACCACGGACGGTCCGAGCTGAACGCCGAACGGTTCGGCGAGCACCCCGAGTACGGCCGGTTCTACCGGTCGGGCGACGTCGGCCAGTGGCTGCCGGACGGCAGGCTGGAGCTGTTCGGCCGGGCCGACCGCCAGGTCAAGCTGCGCGGCAACCGCATCGAACTGGGCGAGGTCGAGGCAGCCTTGCTGGGTCACACGGACGTCCGGGGCGCGGCGGTGATCGTGGTCGGCGACCGCAGCGCCGACGGCCGGCTCGTCGCCTTCGTCGAGTCGGCCGCCGACGGCGACATCTCCGACAGCCTGTGGGAGTACGCCCGCACCGAACTGCCCCGTGCGGCGGTTCCCCAGGACTTCATCGTGGTGGACACCCTGCCCACCAACGCCAACGAGAAGGTCGACTACCTCGCCCTGGAGCTCCTGGCGACCACTCATCAGGCCACGCACGGCGGCACGGGAGCCACGGACGCGTCCTCGGACGACGACCTGGTCAACCAGCTCATCGCCATCTGGCTGGAGGTCCTGGGCCGCGACGGCGTGAACGCGCGGACCAACTTCTTCACGCACGGTGGGCACTCGCTGCTCGGCGCCCGGCTGGTGCAGGACGTCGAGGAGGCCGTCGGCGTCACCGTGAAGCTGGCCGACCTCTTCTCGAACCCGACCCCGACCGCCCTGGCCGCCCACATCAGGCAGTCCAGGGTCCTCAGCTGAACCGCGGTACCGAAACAGCACAGGGGCTGGTGCCCGACTCCGTCCGGAGCCGGGCACCAGCCCCCGTTTCTTTGTGCGGGAGCGCGGCGTGAAGGCACCGGCGAAGAAGGTTCCGCACACCGGGCCCGACGGCGTGACCGGCGCCCGGGCAGCCCGACGCCCGCGCCGGGAAGCCGGCGCGGGCGGGTGGCAGTGGGCCCTCGCGTCAGACGCCGGCCCCGGTGGCGCCGGCCCGGCCGGCCAGGCCCAGGCTCCGGCTCCGGCGGCGTGCGGACAGCAGGCTGCGGATCCGGGCCGCCTGGTACATGAGGCCGAGGTAGAGCGTGCGGCCGTCCCTGACGCCCTGCATGCGCAGCAGGGACAGGGCCAGCCACAGCTTGTTCTCGTCACCGTGGGCGGGCGAGCCGTGCACGTCGTCGTGGACCAGCAGATGCAGGTTGCGCACCTGACGACGCAGCACCGTCAGGTCCCCGGGCGGGATGACCTCGTCGCGCAGGCTCGCCACATAGGCCACCGGGATGTCCAGCGCGGCCAGCCGGTCGGCGGGCAGCGCCCAGTCGGCCAGCTCGTCCATGCCGGCCCCCGTCAGGTGCGCCAGCGTGTCGACGGTGACCTGGGGAAGCTCCTTGCGCCAGACGGTGTCGGTGAAGAACTCGCCGAGCGGAGCGCCCACGGTCGCGACGCCCCGGATGCGGGAGTCGTCCATCGCGCAGCGCAGCGCCAGATGACCGCTGAAACTCATGGCGAGCGCGTAGGCGCGCGCCACATCGGCCCGGTCGGCCACCGCGTCGAGCACGGCGGACAGGAAGCCAGGGCTGTCACCGTCGTAGGGGACGGTGTTCTCGCCGACCTGCGGCAGTTCGGTGGCGACGGCCGCCATCCCCAGCCGGGCGAAGACGGGCAGAGCGGGCGCCCACTGTTCCTTGAGGGTGAGATGCCCGCCCATCACGATCAGCAGCGGCTTGCGCCGGGTGGCGGACAGACCGCTGGTCCAGCAGCCGACCCGGCGCCCCCTGTACTCGACGTCGAGACGGTGTACGTCCTGGCCCTCCCGCCAGTTCTCGAACATGGCGAGGGACTTCTCGTACGCCTCCTGGCGGGCGGGTCCGTCCACGAAGGGGAAGCGCGCCATCAGATAGCGGCGGCCGGCTTCGAGGGGCCGGCCCCGCCCGGCGAGGCGGTCGCCCTCGAGGCACCATTCCCCGGCCCAGGAGCCGGGGCCCCGCCCGTCGCTGTGAATGCGGCCGACGAGCCGCGCGTAGTCCGGTATCTCCAGACCGCGGGCATGCACCTCGGCGTACTGCTTGAGCTCCTCGACGCTGTTCACGCTCACTCCTCACCCGTGAGGTTCTCGAGGGCGTACTTGAGTTCCGCGAGGACGTCCGCGGCCTCGGCGCCGTCGATGACGCGGTGGTCGAAGGTGAAGGACAGATGCATCACCGGGGCGATCCCGACGGCCCCGTCCCGTACGACAGGCCGCTCCGTGATCCGTCCCACCCCCAGCGTGACGGTGGTGCCGCCCACCGAGTAGAACGCGTCGACGGGGCGGTGCCCCAGCGAGGTGACGGCGAAGGTGCCGAAGGCGGCACCGCGGCGGGACAACGGGCGCACCCCGAGGCGGAACAGCAGACCGCCCAGCGGCCAGGGCAGCCGCTGCAGCAGCCGCGCCCCGGCGAACTCGGGCATGGTCTGCGGGTCACCGTCGCGGAAGTGGTCCACCTGCCGCTGGATGTCCGCGAGGGACGCCTGCTGCAGATCGGGCAGGACGGCGGACAGCACGATCCGCCGGCCCTTCACGGTCCGGTCCAGCGTGAACTTGCCGTTGGCCGAGGGATATCGGGCCACCCGCGGGAAGCGCCGGCCCCGTATCGCGGCATTGGCCTCGGGGTGCGCGGCCAGTACGCGCGCGGCGGTGTGCAGCACATAGGTCACCACGGAGTATTTGTGCCGGGTTTCCCGGTGCCGCACGACCGCGCTCATATCGACATCGGTCCCGAGGAACACCGGAGAGATGGCGCGGATTTCACGGAGGAATTGCAGCGTGTGCCTGCGTTCCCCAGCGACAGGGGTGATATTCACCCGGCCAGTGTGCCCGGAAGTGCTGGTGGCTTCCTCGAGGACGGCTCAAGCACCTCGTATTAGACGGAATTTAGATCCCGGGCCAAGCCTGAATGGTGCACGACCAGGCCCTGCTGACGCAGAGAAATGGAGAAGCATGATGTCTGGGACCGGCACAAACACGGTATCCGTCGTCGACGGCTCGTCGCTGCTGAGTTACGAGGGCGTGCACGACGCCCGGCTGCGGGTGGCCGAGCGTCTGGTGCAGACCCCGGTCGTGCGCAGCGAGGAGCTGGACCGGCTGGTGGGGGCGCGGCTGTGGCTGAAGGCTGAGAATCTGCAGCGCGGCGGCTCGTTCAAGATGCGCGGTGCGCTGCTCGCCGTCGAGCGGCTCGCCGGGAGCGGCAGCCGCGGCGTGGTGGCGCAGAGCACCGGCAACCATGCGATCGCCGTGGCGATGGCCGCCGCCGAGTACGGGCTGCCGGCGGTCCTGGTGCTGCCCACCGACGCCGCGCCGACCAAGGTGCGCCGCATCCGTGACGCGGGTGCGGAAGTACTTCAGGCCGGGACGGTTCTGGCGGAGCGGATCGCGGTGGTCGACGAGCTGAAGGCGGCGCGGGGACTGGATGAGATCGACCCCTATCAGAACCCCGATGTCGTGGTGGGACAGGGCACGGCCACCGCGGAGCTGCTGCACCAGGTGCACGCGGCGGGCGGCGCGCTGGACGCGGTGGTGGTGCCGGTCGGCGGAGGCAGCGCGCTGGCCGGAGCCTGTCTGGCGACCCGCGGTCACGGCATCGACGTGATCGGGGCGGAACCCGCCGCGGTGCCCGCCCTCACCGCCGCCCTGCGGGCCGGGGAGCCCGTGACGGTCGACCCCCGGCCCACGATCGCCGACGGACTGCGGCCCGACCGTATCGGCCGGCTGCCCTACGACCTCGCCCACCAGACGGTCACCGGCGTGGTGACGGTCGACGAGGATGCCATAGCCGAGGCTCTGCGGCTGATTCTGATCCGGGCCCGGCTGCTGGTCGAGCCCGCCGCGGCCACCGCGCTGGCCGGTGCGCTGCGCATCGCCGCCACCGGCCGCGCCCGCGACATCGGGGTGCTGATCTCCGGCGGCAACGTCGAGCCCAGCCTCGTGGCCGCCCTGCTGGACCAACGCTCCTGAGACCGGTGCCCGGCAGATCGAGCATGGAGTCCGGGAAAAGGCTGGCTTCAGAACCCCTCTCTAGCGTCAAAGACCACCCCGGCAAGAAGAAGGGAATCAAAAGATGCGTCTGTGGAACTTCAGGCGGATGAGAGTGATCGCACCGGCCGCCGCGATCCTCGCCTGCACAACTGTCGTGGGGCTGGACACCCTTCCCGCGAAGGCCGAACCGGCCGCCACGAAGGAGTGCAGGAACTTCCACTGGCGGGAGAAGATGCCGGTGTTCGACACGAACATGCCGCCGGCCGAGGACGTCCCGGCCGGATTCCAGGCGAACTGGTTCGACGTGCTCTACGACTGGGACACCGGTGAGAAGGTGGGCACCGCGGTCGGCGCGATGGACATCATCCACGAGCGCGAGTCGGACGGTCACGACATCGAGTTCCAGTGGGAGATGTTCCATCTGCCCGACGGAACGATGCAGGCCGGGAGCTACTTCGACCGGAGCGACGTGATCGCGGGCAACTGGATCACCCAGCCGGTCGAGGGCGTGAGCGGCGCCTACCGCGGCTGGCGCGGCGACTGGACCTGGCGTGCCCTCTTCGAGATTCCCGACGCTCCGCCGGACTTCGAGGCCGTGATCAAGATCTGCTCGCGCTGACCCATGGCCGCGCCGCCCGACGGAAGCCGTACCCGAGGCGGCGCGGCCATAGGCCGGAAGAATTAGGGGTCTGCCGAACAGAGTAGGGGATGTTCGGGGTTACGGGTCTCCTTCCCATTTACCTAAGCTCGGAGTGCACCCGCGGGTCAGGACGACAACAGGTGAGTGCAGGAAAGGGATCGACATGACGGGGTCGACGAAATTTGACGGGGAGTGGATACGCCGCTTCCATCCCTCCAACGAAAGCGAATTCCGGCTCTTCTGCTTCCCGCACGCGGGCGGTTCGGCGAGCTATTACTACGCGCTGTCACAAGCCCTGGCGCCCGCTGTGGACATGCTCGCCCTTCAGTACCCGGGCCGGCAGGACCGCCGGGCGGAGGGCTGCATCGTCGACCTCTGCGAACTGGCCGACCGCGTCTACGCGGCACTGCGGCAGGCGGAGGACGGCAGGCCGGCGGTGTTCTTCGGCCACAGCATGGGCTCGATCCTGGCCTTCGAGGTGGCGCGCCGCTACCAGGAGGATGCCGGATCGGCCCCCGCCTGGCTGTTCGCCTCGGGCTATCCGGCTCCGTCCCGGCTGCGGGGCGGAACGGTCCACCGCCGTGACGACGCCGGCATCCTGGACGAACTGCGTGTCGTGGGCGGGACCGACCCGGTCTGGCTCGAGGACGAGGACCTGATGGCGTCGATCCTGCCGGCGGTCCGCGGCGACTACACAGCCGTGGAAACCCACCCTCGCGTGACCGGGGTGCGGCTCGACTGCCCGATCACGATGCTCACCGGCGACGACGACCCGCACACCACGATCGCCGAGGCCGAGGCCTGGGGCGAGCACACCGCGGACGAGTTCTCCCTCCATGTCTTCGAGGGCGGGCATTTCTATCTCGACCGGCACGGCCCGGAGATCGCCGACATCATTGCCGGCACGGTCAAGGAAATCTCCGCCACCGTCAAGGGAATGGCCCGCTAGCCCTGCAGAGGAGAGGAAGAGCAGTGAAGTACGAACTGCTGGGAACTCTGCGCCTGGTCGACGGCGAACGAAGCAGCTTCATCAGTGCGCAGAAACTCGAGATCCTGCTCGCCACGCTCCTCATCAGAGCAGATCATGTGGTGACGACGGATCAGCTCATGGGCGAGGTCTGGGGCGACCGGCTGCCCCGACGGGCGACCGCCGGCCTGCACGTGTACATATCCGAACTCCGCAAGCTGCTGCACCGCGCGGGCCGCACCGACTCCCCGATCGTCACCCGCTCCCCGGGATACATGCTCAGGGGCGGCGAGGACGCCATCGACGCCGAGGAGTTCCTCGAGCTGACCGAGCTCGGCCGCAAGCACATGAGGGAGCGGAACTTCGAGCAGGCCTGCGAGAACTTCGAGGCGGGGCTGGCGCTCTGGCGCGGCCCGGTACTCGGTGACATCGGCATCGGCCCGATCGTCCGCAGCTTCGCCACGCGGCTGACCGAGACCCGCACCGACTCCACGGAGATGCTCGTCGATGCCCAGCTCCAGCTCGGCCGCCACCGAGAACTCGTAGGACTGCTCTACACCCTCACCGCCGAGAATCCGCTGCGCGAGGCCTTCCACCGCCAGTTGATGCTCGCGCTCTACCGGTCCGAGCGGCAGGCCGACGCGCTCAAGGCCTACCAGTCGGCCCGCAAGACCCTCATCGACGAGCTGGGCCTGGAGCCGTGCGCTCCGCTGCAGGATCTCCACCGCGCCATCCTGCGAGCCGACCCCCGGACCCTCGACTTCTGCGCCGCAGCTGCCTAGAAGACGGCGCTCAGGGCCGGCCGCCCGCCCTCCCGTCGGGAAGGCCCGGCAGCCGGCGACTCATCGAATCCAACGCCGACCGCAAGGAGTTCCGACATGCAGACGAAGAACGCCACCCTCAACGCCGTACTCCTCGGATCCCCCTACCGGCCCGATGAGTACGAGATCGTCACGCACGTCGCAGACCTCAACGACACCTTCAAGCTGAAGGTGGAGAACAGGTACGACCACTTCATGCCGACCGACGAGGTCGTGCGGCGCGACGACCGCGAACTGCGCGTGTTCCGGTACATACGGCACACTTACATAGCGGAGTAGGGTGCGCTCGCCCTCGCGGGCCCCTCGACCACGTCCCCGTGGGGAAGGCGCAACTTCCCCACGGGGACTTCCATGTCCCGGGCCCGCAGCCGCGAAGTCCGGACACCGGCGCGAGGCGGCAAGAGGCGGCAAGAGGCGGCAACAAGGACGCGTGCCCGTCAGGACTCGACCGACAGGCTGCTGTCCGCCGCCAGCTCCAGCGGCAGGTCCCCGCGGGAACTGATCCGCAGCTTCCGGTACACCTTCGTCAGATGCTGCTCGACCGTGCTCACCGTGAGGTAGAGCTTCGCGGAGATCTCCCGGTTGGTCAGCCCCTGCGCGGCAAGCGTGGCCACACGATGCTCCGAGCTGCTCAGCCTTGCCCCCGCCTCCGCCCCCGGCGGCGAGGGGGTGCGGACGGCGCCGCCGAGCGGCGCCTGCGGGAGGATCTCCCGGCACAACGGTGCCGCCCCGCACTCCCCGGCCAGCTGCCAGGCCGCCTGGAGCAGGGCCTCGCCCTTGGCGGGCCGTGCGCCGTCGGCCTGGGTCGCACGCCCCAGGTCGGCCATGACCCGCGCCGTCGCCAGCCGGTCTCCCGACCGGTGCAGTTCCTCCTGCGCCTGCGTCAGCAGCGACATCCGTCGCTGGACGGAGGGCGAGGCCAGGGCCTGTATGCGCAAGGCGAGCCCCTTCGGCCACGGACGCTGCCCGTCGGGCCGGGCCAGCTGTTCGCCGGCGAGCCGCGCCGCCTGCTCGGGCCGGCCCAGACTCAGCAGCGCCTCGGCGGCGTCGGTACGCCACGGCAAATACGCGGGGCTGTCGATCCCCCACGTCCCGAGCAGCCGGCCGGCCTCGAGGAAGTCGGCGAGCGCGGAGCGCGGCTGACCGCCCGTCAGCTGGTGCAGCCCGCGGGCACGGAGAAACGCCGGCCCGTGCAGCGTCCCCAGAAGACCGCGCGGCACCGGCTGGTCGGCCCGGCGTGACGCCTCGGTGTACTGGCCCATGGCATCGCAGGCACGGATGAGGACGGCCGTCGCGCTGTACGCGGACGTGCCCGTGCTCTGCTCGGGCAGCACCTCCAGCGCGCGCGTCGCGAAGGAGCCGGCCCCGGCCAGGTCCCCGGTGCGCAGCAACGCCTGGGCATGCAGGGTGGCGAAGGCCGCCTGCCAGCCCGGAGCCCCACGGTGCTCGGACTCCTCGATCAGGCGGCGGCTCCACGGCAGGGCCCGTTCGGGGTGATCGCTGTGCACGAGGTCGAACAGCGCCTGCCGGATGGGCACCACGGTGGCCTCCGTCAGCCGGGCCGAGCGCAGCAGCTGCTCGCCGGCCGGCGCCGTGGCCCCGGCGGTGGGGATCGCCGGCAGCACCAGGCCCTTCGGCTGTGCGTCGTCGGCGTCGGCGAACAGGTCCGCCACATCCGCGCACCGGCCCTGAGCGATCAGCAACTGAGCCAGCGGCTGCACCTGTTCGGCGTCGAGCAGGCCGCACCGCAGGGCGGTCACGGCGGCGTCGAGATGCCGCTCGGCGGCAGCCGGGTCGAGCCGGGACGCGAGCCGGGCCAGCCGGATTCCGACCGCGTTGCGCTGTGCCTCGTCGGCGCAGGCCTGACGGGCCAGCTCCAGCAGCCGTACGGCCCGCAGCGCGTCGTCGTCGGCCGACAGCGCCTCGGCGGCGTCGCGCAGCGCCTCGAACTCCGCGGCGGTGGCGGTCCAGCGGCCGCCCGCGTACGTGTCAGCGGCCGCCAGCAGATGGTCGGCGACACGGGCGGCCGGGCAGCTGTCCTCGCGCAGCACCAGAGCGGCGCGGCGGTGCAGGTGGCCGCGGTTGTCCGCCGCCACCCCGCTGAGCACCGCGTCGTGGGCCGCGGGGTGCCGTGCCTGCGCGTCGCGCAGGACTCCGGACGCCTCCAGGGCGGTGAGCCCCTGACGCACCACGTGCGGTGCCAGCCCCAGCATCCGGGCGATCCGCTGCGGGGTAGCGAGGGTGCCCAGAAGCACGCAGGCCTGCGCCACCGAGGCGGCGACGGGGCCGCTGCGATGCAGACAGGCCGCGACGGCCATGGCGTACGGGCCACCGGGCCGGGGCCTCGGACCCGCCGCCGGGGCGCTCGGGCACTCCTCGAACAGGGCCCGCAGCAGCAGCGGGTTGCCCCCGCTGAGGTCGTACAGCGGACCGGCCAGATGCCCGTGGCCGACCGCCCTGGCAGCGTCGCCCACCTCCGGCCGGGAGAGGCGGTCGAGCTCGATCCGCCGGAAGTCGGGGCGACGCATGAGTTCGGTGACGAACGCGGGGCGCTGCGACTCGTGATGGAGCGCGAGAGCCACGACGATCAGGATCCGGGCCGAGCGCACATGGCGTGCCAGGTACTGGAGATGATCCAGCGACCCGTCGTCGGCATGGTGGGCGTCGTCGACGCAGATCACCACGGGTACGTCCGTGCTCAGTTCGCGCAGCTGCGCGCCGAGTTGCTGCATGCTCTCGACCCGGGAGCCCGCCCGGTCGCCGGCGGTGCTCCAGGGCAGCGACAGGCTGCGGTCGCTGTGGATCAGCTGGCGCAGCGCGCTCAGCGGTGTCCGGCGCTCACCGGCGAAGCAGACGGCGCTGAGGACCACGGCCCCGGCCGTCGAGGCCCGCTCGATGACGGCGTCGAGGACGGCGCTCTTGCCGCAGCCGCTGGGGCCTTCGACGAGGACGGTCCGGGGCCCGCCGGTGAGGCGGCCGGTGAGGACCTCGTCGACTGCGCCGAGCGCAGCTTTCCTGCCCATCAACGTCATGATCGCCCCGTCCACGGTGGTCCGCGTTCTTCGCGACCAGCGTGGGCACACCCCCTACAGGGGTGGTCGAGTCGGGACGGAGCACTGGCAGGGGCTGGAGCCGCACCGCTCGGCACACACCAGCCCCGCGGCGCGCAACTCGCCGACCCAGAGGTCGAGATCCGCCTGGGTGTTCACCGGGTCGGCGTCCCAGAGCGCCGCCAGCAGCCGGGCCGCGGCGGCCACGTCCCCGTCGCAGCGGCGCAGCGCGATCCACATCGCCGCACACACCGGGGCGCACCGGAAACGGCGGCGCGGCCGCTCCGCCGCCATGTGCAGGTGTCCCTCCGCGTCCACGTGGATGCGTACCTGGGGCACCGGACGCACATGCACAGGCACCTCCAGGCCTCAACCGCCCCCGATTTCCCCGGAAACACGCTCCCGCCCGCGGCGAAAGACGCGAAGACAACCGCAAAGGCGCTCGGCAGGCCATTGCAAGGGAACTTCCCAAACCATCGTGCTGCCCGGACTCGTGAGGTGGCAAGAGCGGAGGACCCCTACACCCCCGCGCGCGACCGGCCCGGGGATAGGGGTGACCCGGGCGTTTCGCAGCCATGACCTGCATCGGACGGACCAGTAAGCGGAATCCAGCCGATTCGTACGCCGATTCGTATGCCAGGTCGGCCGAATAACGCCGTGGCCGCCCGTGAGAAAGGGAACCTGAGCCCCCCGCGGGCTGCACCGGTGCTCCCACGTTCCTCCACCTGCGCAAGGCAGCATCGGTGCCGGCTCTTTGTACCCGACACGAAGAAGGCAAGGCCGGGACCTGGCACCGGCGCCGCACGACTCGCTGAGCGGGATCCCGCACGGCTTCTTCGCCGACCGGGCCGCCCGGGACCGCAACAAGGAACTCGCCCGCGCCCTGGTCGTGGCCGGCTGCCGCGAGCCGGCCTGCGCGTACGGGGTGGTCGTCCCGTGCGCCGGAGGCCGGGGCGGGGAGCAGGAAGCCGTGGCAGACCTGTGCCACGGAAGGCGGGCTCGGGCCGGCCAGGTCACTGCCCCCCGAACCGCACGCCTGGAGCGCCGGTGGAGAGGCCGTTTTCCCTGTGCCAGGCAAGGCAACTCTGTCCACTGTGAGATGGCGTCCCGCCACGTGGTGTAGGGGATCAAGACACCGGAATCCGCAGGCCAGGGGCGCCGACCATGCCCGATCAGATGTCCAACTCGCCTT
>NZ_JBEZLR010000150.1:0-16899 GCF_040652275.1 Streptomyces sp. NPDC048275 | reverse complement strand
AGATGTTCATCACCGGCCCCGACGTCGTCAAGGCGGTCACCGGCGAGGAGATCACCCAGAACGGCCTGGGCGGCGCGGACGTGCACGCCGAGACCAGCGGGGTCTGCCACTTCGCGTACGACGACGAGGAGACCTGCCTGGCGGAGGTCCGCTACCTGCTCTCGCTCCTCCCGCAGAACAACCGCGCGACCCCCCCGCGCGTGGTGTCGGCGGACCCCGCCGACCGGTGCGGCGAGGCGCTGCTCGATCTGGTGCCCGTCGACGGCAGCCGGCCCTACGACATGGCCCGGGTCATAGAGGAGATCGCCGACGACGGCGAGTATCTGGAGGTCCACGAGCGCTGGGCCCGCAACATCATCTGCGCGCTGGCCCGCCTCGACGGGCGGGTCGTGGGCATCGTCGCCAACCAGCCGCAGACCCTCGCGGGCGTCCTGGACATCGAGGCGTCCGAGAAGGCCGCCCGCTTCGTGCAGATGTGCGACGCGTTCAACATTCCGATCGTGACCCTGCTGGATGTCCCGGGGTTTTTGCCCGGCGTGGACCAGGAGCACGGCGGGATCATCCGGCACGGCGCGAAACTGCTGTACGCGTACTGCAACGCGACGGTGCCGCGGATCTCGCTCATCCTCAGGAAGGCGTACGGAGGTGCCTACATCGTCATGGACAGCCAGTCCATCGGCGCCGACCTCACCTACGCCTGGCCCACGAACGAGATCGCCGTGATGGGCGCCGAGGGCGCGGCCAACGTCATCTTCCGCCGGCAGATCGCCGAGGCCGCCGACCCCGACGCGATGCGGACCCGGATGGTCAAGGAGTACAAGTCCGAGCTGATGCACCCGTATTACGCGGCCGAGCGCGGACTGGTCGACGACGTCATCGACCCCGCCGAGACCCGCGAGGTGCTCATCCGCTCACTGGCGATGCTGCACACCAAGCACGCCGACCTGCCCTCCCGCAAGCACGGCAACCCCCCGCAGTAGCTCTGCCCCAGCCCCCGAGGGCCTCCCGGACCGCACCGGTGCGCACTCGGGGGTTCGGCATGCACAAAAAGAATACGCACGGTCTCTTTTTCTGGTGCCCATATGTCCGTGTTCGATGACTTTGGGCCGAACATTCACGCTGCTCGCGGCGCTTCTCCGGGTCGAGGGCGACTGGAGGAGTACTCCAGGCTCTCTGTTGACAAACCGTCCGTGCTGTTTTTTAATCGAGGTCTGACGCAGTGGGAGCAGGGGAGGCGGCGTGGACATCGACGTTCTGGGGGCGCTGGACGCGCGGGAGAACGGGGTGTCGGTCGCACCGACCGCACCCAAGCCCCGCCAGGTCCTCGCCCTGCTGGCGCTGCACGCGGACCAGGTGGTGCCCCTGTCCGTGCTCGTCGAGGAGCTGTGGGCCGGCAAGCCGCCGCGCAGCGCGCGCACCACCCTGCAGACGTACGTGCTCCAGCTGCGTGACCTCATCGACGCCGCCCTCGCCAAGGATGCGCCCGGCGGCGGGCGGGCGCGCAGCGCGAAGGACGTCCTGGTGACCGCGCCCGGCGGCTACATGCTCGTCAGCGGCGACGGCACCAGCGACGTCCGGGAGTTCGAACGTCTCGCCGGTCTGGGCTATCGGTCCATGGACGCCGGGGACTTCCCCGCGGCCGCCCGGGCGCTGCGCGAGGCCCTGGACCTGTGGACCGGTGCCGCCTTCGCCGGCGTGCAGCAGGGGGCCCAGCTGGGGATGGAGGCCAAGCGGCTGGAGGAGAGCCGCCTGTGCGCTCTCGACCAGCGCATCGAGGCCGATCTGCGCCTCGGACACCACCGCAAGCTGCTGGCCGAACTGACCGTGCTCGCCGGCCGCTACCGCACGCATGAGAATCTGCACGCCCAGTTCATGATCGCGCTCTATCGCTCGGGGCGGCGCGGTGAGGCGATGGACGTCTACCGCAGGCTCCGCACGACGCTCGTACAAGAGCTGGGGCTGGAGCCGTCCGCCCGGCTGAGCCGGCTGCAGAAGTTCCTGCTGTCGGCGTCCGCCGACAGCGCTCACAACCCGCCCGCACAACCGGCCTTCGCCCCGGACGGCGAGGACCTCGCGACGGCCCGCTGACCCCATGGCGCACGAGCACGGCCCGCGCTGTGCGCGCAGGCGACGGACTTGGGAGACGCCCAGATGACCAGCAACCCGCACCCGTTTGAGCAGGAGATTCCCGCGGTCACCGAGGCCGAGGCACTCACCTGGTCCACATCGGTGCTCGCCGAGCTGCTGAAGGTCCAGCCCGACCTGATCGACCCGCAGGCGCCCTTCCAGGCGCTGGGATTCGACTCCATGCTGACGGTCGCTTTCGTCGCCGGACTCAACGACCGGTACGGCACCCGGCTCAGCCCCGCCGTCCTGTCCGAGCACCTGACACCCGGCGCGCTCGCCCGCCACCTCGCGGGGGCGCACGGCAGCGCCCGGCCGCCTCGCGGTGCCGCGAAGCCCGCCGGCGGCCCCACGCCGGTCACCGAGGAACTGCGGTGCCAGCTCGCCGGGCTGCTGCACCATGCGCCCGGGGACCTCGACTGCGAGGCGGCGTTCGCCGAGCTGGGCCTCGACTCCGTCCTCGCCGCCGAGTTCGTCGCCGGCCTCAACCAGACCTACCACCTGGCCGAACCGGCCACCGTGCTCCACGACCACCCGAGCCTCACCGCGCTGGCCGCCCACATCGCCTCCCACAGCCCCTCCGCGCCCACGGTGTCCGCCCCGTCCGGCACACCGCCCGTGGCCCCGGCCGCGGCCGCGGTGGACCTGGAGGACCTGCTGGACGCCGTGCGCGACGACGTGCTGAGCGTCGACGAGGCCGTGGCGCTGCTGGCGGACCGCGCCTGACACAGGACGGACGCACAGCCGCATGGACCACCGGGAGATCCTCACCCGCTACAAGGCCGGCACCCTCGACCGGCGCCACGCGATCACCCTGCTGCGAGGCGGCAGCCCGGCCGGGCCGGGCCGGCCGCCCGTGCCGCACCCCACGGCGCCGCCCGCCGCCGGCGGCCACCTCCCGGCCGTAGCGGAGGGCTGCGCGGTCATCGGCATCGCCGGACGCTACCCGCACGCCCCCGACCTGGGCGCCTTCTGGCTGGAGGTACTGAAAGCGCGGGAGACCGTATCGGCCCCGCCGGCGCGGCGGGCCGGGGCGGGCGGCGGCGCACGGGGCCGCTTCATCGAGCGCGCCGACGAGTTCGACCCGGAGTTCTTCGGACTGCCCGGCACGGAAGCGGCCCTGATGGACCCTCAGGAACGGTTGTTCCTGGAGGTCGCGTGGGAGACGCTGGAGAGCGCCGGCTACACGGGCGTCAGGCTCGACGCGCTGGCCGCCGCCGACGGCGAACGGCGCAGCGTCGGCGTCTACGCGGCGATCTGCTCCGCGGACTACGCACTGCTGGCCGCCCAGGCCCAGGCCCAGGCCCAGGTGCAGGCCGACGGGTGCCCGGCGCCGCTCGTGGACGGCGGCCACTGGCGTGTGCCCAACCGGCTGTCCGTCCTCCTGGACCTGCGCGGCCCGAGCCACAGCGTGGACACCGCGCAGTCGTCCTTCCTCACGGCGGTGCACCAGGCGCTCGGCGCCTTGCGCACGGGGGAGTGCGCGGCGGCCCTCGTCGGCGCGGTGGACCTGCGGCTGCACCCCTCCCGGCACACACCCGGCGGTGGCGAGGCGGTCGGCGCGATCCTGCTCAAACCGCTCGCCCGGGCCCGCGCCGACGGCGACACGGTGCACGCGGTCATCCGCTCCAGCGCCGTCGTCCACCAGGGCAGCAACGACCCGCAGGCCACCGAGGAGCGGCTCGCCCGCGCGGCGCGGACCACGGCCGGCATCGGCGCGGCGGACATCACGCTCCGGGAGAGCGCGCACTCCGTGTCCCGCGGTGTCGGAGACGCGGGCGCGGCCACCGCGGTCGCCGCGCTGACCCGCACCGTGCTCCAGCTCCGCCACGCCACCCTCGCCCCCGACGGGCCGGGCGCACGGGCCAGGCCCTGGACGCCGCGGACCGCCGACGGCACGCCCCTGCGGCGCACGGCCTCGGTCACCGTACGCGGCGCGGGCGGGGTCTGCGCCCAGCTCGTCGTCGAGGAGTACCCGCACCCCCACCGGCCTGCCACCGCGGCGCCGGCCCGCCCCTCGCCCCCCGGCGGCCAGGAGGAACTGGTGCTCCTGTCGGCGCCCACACGGCAGCACCTGGTCGCCACGGCGCGCAGGTTCGCCGTCTGGGCGGCCGCGCTGCACGACGCCGACGGCGCGATCCCGGCGCCGGCCGACCTGGCCCGGGAACTGAGAACAGGCCGCGCCGCCATGGACTGCCGGCTCGCGGTGACGGTGCGGGACACCGCCCAGCTGGCGGCCGCGCTGCGCGCGTTCGGACGGGACCCCGAAGCCCGGCACACCGCCGTCAGCAGCGCCGACCTGCGCGCCCGTACGGCGGTCCCGCCGCTGGACGCCGAACTGCCCGAGACCCGCGACTACCTGACGGCGCTGTGGCGCGCGCGCCGCCACGAACAGCTGACGCGACTGTGGCTCAGCGGCGTCGACGTGAACGCGGTCGCGCGTCCGCGCACGCCGGTGGTGCCCCTGCCCACGACCGCGCTGATCCGCCGGCCGCTGTGGTTCGACCGCGGGGAGCACACCCGATGATCAGGGGAAGGCCCTACGTCACGAGCGCCACGGGGGCGGCCGAACCGGTCAAGGTGTGGCTGTGCGCCAACGACGACCTGCCGCCGGCCCTCGCCGGGGTGCTCGCCGCGCACTGGCTCGACGGACAGGAGAAGGAGACAGCCGGCCGGTTCGTGTTCGACCGCGACCGCCGACAGTACGTGGTGGCGCACACGCTGATGCGACGGGCCCTGGCGATGGAAGCGGGCCTGGTCGAGCCCGAACTGGTGATCTGGCGCTCGCCGCGGGGACGCCCCTTCCTGCAGTTCCCGGAGGGCGGCCTGCCCCGTGGCGGACACCAGCTCGACTTCAACCTGTCGCACGCCGGCGGCTACAACCTGCTGGGAGTGGTCCGCCGCCACCGCATCGGAGTCGACATCGAACGGGCCGACCGCGAGCCGCGCTCACTCGAGACCATCGCGCGCACGTTCACGCCACAGGAGCAGACCTGGGTGGCAGCAGCCGGCTGGGGAGGGCACCGCGAGCGCCGTGTACTGCGCCTGTGGACCCTCAAGGAGGCCTACTCCAAGGCGCGCGGCCTCGGACTCGGCCTGTCCTTCGACTCCTTCTCCTTCACGCTGGACGAGGACCGCGGCGTCACCGCCTTCAGCCCGCCCGCGGACGATCCGGCCGGGCGGTGGAGTTTCCTGGAACTGGAACCGGTGCCCGATGTGCTGGTCGCCATCGCGGTCCGGGCCGACGAGGGCGGCCCCGCCACACTCGAACTGCACCACGGGTTCCCCTGGACGCGGTCGGCTCCGCTCGCCATGGCGCTTCCCGAACCGGTGGGGGAGGAGACCGACCGGCAGGACAGGGTGCTCGTTCGCTGAACCCTTGTCCCGCGTGCCCCGGGTTTGGCCGCAGGGGAAAAGGATTCCGCGAAATCCGAAATCGGCCGGACCAGGGGATTCGTGCGCCCGCCCCGCGCGGACTCGAACAGATGGTGAAAGATCGAAAAATTCCGTAAATCAACGAAATTGGAAGCCCGCTACAGAGCCGCTCGAGAAAGGCGCTCAGGGGTCATGGATCCGGCTAGCTTGCTTTTCGGCACAGGTTTTTGGCCACCGGGCCACCGGCAGGACTGGCAAGGAGCGGACGAGCAACGGGGAGGGCCACGTGAGGATTCAGATTCTGGGTCCATTGAATGCCGAGGTCAATGAGAGGTCGATCGTTCCGACGGCTGGCAAGCCGCGGCAGATCCTGGCGTTGCTCGCGCTGTATCCGGGCCGGGTGCTGCCGGTCTCGACTCTGATGGAGGAGATCTGGGCCTCGAATCCGCCGCAGAGCGCGCTCACCACGCTGCAGACGTACATCCTTCAGCTGCGCAGGCGGCTGGGCACCGCGATGGGGCCCAGCGCCCCCCACGGCGCCAAGGACGTGCTGGTGACCCGGCACGGCGGGTATCTGCTGCAGATTCCCGACGCCGCCGTCGACGTGCATCAGTACGAGACGCTGACGCGGGAGGGACAGGCCGCCTTCGAGGCGGGCGACAACGAGGTTTCGGCCGGCCGCTTCCGGGCCGCCCTCGGCCTGTGGCGGGGGACGACGCTCGTCGACGTACGGCTCGGTCCCGTGCTCGAGATCGAGGCGATGCGTCTGGAGGAGAGCCGCCTGGTCACCGTCGAGCGCCGGATCGACGCCGATCTGAGGCTCGGCCGCCATGCCGAACTCCTCGCCGAACTCATGGAGCTGACCGCACGTCACCCGCAGCACGAGGGCCTGCACTCGCAGATCATGGTGGCGCTGTACCGCTCGGGCCGGCAGGGCTCGGCCCTGGACGTCTACCGCAGGCTGCGGGGGCGGCTCATCGAGGAGCTGGGCGTGGAGCCGTCGCCGCAGCTGCAGCGGCTGCACCAGGCCATGCTCGCCGTCGACCCGATGCTCGACGTGCTCTGCGGCCCGCGGCAGACGTCGACGTACGACTTCTTCGCCGCCTGAGGATCGGCGTGCGGCTGCCGGCGCCGGGAGACACGACGAGCGCGGACCCCGGCCGGGCGGGCCGAGCGTACCGGCCCCAGATGCCACCGTTTTCGCTTTCGATCTCGATGGGGCGGGAGCGCGCCGCGCCGGAATCCGGTGGTCTCGGCGTGGCCGGGGCCACCGGGGAGGAACTCAAGGGAGCCGGCCGGTGGAGGAAGGGCCTCGCGTCCTGGGCGGCGACGGGCAGGCCCCGAACCGTCTCGCCGGCGGAGCGGGGCCCCGACTGCTGACGCCACACCCGGTGTCCCGGGTCGCGCCGAGCACGTTACGCACCGTCAGTTCGCCGAAACGGTTTGCCCGCCCAGCGGTTGCGACCCCTGCCGCCCCCCCGCCCGGGGCCTTTCGGGGGAAGTTTGATGCGAGCGGACGTCCAGCGACACCGGACCGCTCCTTGAGCGGATCTCGAGCGGATCTCGAGCGCCCGGCCCGAAGGCCAGGGCGGGCCGGTCCGGTGCGGCCGGGAACCGGCTGCCTGGTCCCACGGCTGCCCGGTCCCGCGGCTGCCTGGTCCCGTGGCTGTCCGCCACCGTCCGCGCCGGGCACGGACGAGGAGGCGGACCGCGGCACGCTGCCGCAGGCCGCCTCCTGCTCGTCGGTCAGATACCGCGGGCCGGCGCAGGCCGGGTCACGTGCGCGGGCACAGCCACAGCGACGACTCGTACACGTCCTCGCCGGTCAGCTTGAAGCTGCGCTCGCCCCTCCAGCCCTCGTACCGGCCGGACAGGCCCCAGGCCTCGATCGTCTGCTTCACACCGGCCGTGAGGTCGTTGACGCTGGTGACGCCCACCGAGCGCACCACCGCACCATTCGCCAGCGTGTCCGTGTTGTCCTGCTCCGTCCACAGCTCGTCGCCGGTCTGGAACAGCACACGGCTGTTGCCGACGGCGTCGGCCACGACCTTGCCGCTGCGGTCGGTCAGCTCGTTGTGCCACGACCCGCCGTCGCCGACGCTGTAGCCCGCCGGCGGCGCGTCATCGTAGGTCGCGCTCAGCACGTGCTCGGTGAGGTTCCTGTACACGACGCAGCCGGAGCCGGCCGTACCCGTGGCGGACGCGCTGGCAGGCACTCCCACGAGCACGCCCGCCACACTCGCGGTCACGGCGGCAGCCACCAATGCCCGTCGTCCCTGTCCCATTCGGCGCATGGTCTTCCTTGTCTCTTCGGGAAACAGCGTGCGCCCCATGCTCGGACCGGCTGCTAAAGCCGTTCTTGACCCCGGAACACGACGCGGCCGCATGCGGCGGGCCCGTCCTGCCGGGAAGAACCGGGAGGGAGGTGTCCGGGTACGGGGCGGGGCGGATGCGGACATGGATTTCCGGCCGCTTTCCTAGCGCGGGTTTAGCGGCATTTCCCATGCTGTGCGCATGCGTTTGACGTACGGGATGGGCACATGAGCGTCCGGGCGGATGGCGGCGAGGAGTGGGTGCGCCGGTTCCATCCGGCGCCCGGGCAGCCCCTCCGGCTTGTCTGCCTGCCGCATGCCGGCGGCGCGGCCTCGTTCTTCTTCCCCTTCTCCGCGGCGCTCGCTTCCCGCGCCGACGTGCTGGCCATCCAGTACCCGGGCCGTCAGGACCGCCGCCACGAGCGGCTGAGGACCACCGTCGGGGAACTCGCCGAGGAGACCCACCAGGCGCTGCTGCCCTGGGCCGACCGGCCGCTGGTCCTGTTCGGGCACAGCATGGGCGCGGTCATCGCGTTCGAGGTGGCGCGGATGTTCCAGCGGGCCGGCGCCCCGCCGCTGGGCCTGATCGTCTCCGGCCGCAGGCCACCCGACGTACAGCGCACGGAGCGGGTGCACCTGCTCGGCGACGACGGACTCCTCGACGAGATCCGCAAGCTGAGCGGCACGGATCCGGGCGTGCTGGACGACGAGGAGGTGCTGCGCATGGTGGTGCCGGCGATCCGTGCCGACTACCGGGCCGTCGAGAACTACCGCTACCGGCCCGACCGTGCGGGAGCGGCCCTCGACTGCCCGCTGAGCGTGCTCACCGGCGAAGCCGATCCACGGGTGAGTGTCCCCCAGGCCAGGGACTGGGCGGCGTTCTCCAGCGGCCCGTTCGCGTTCCGCAGCTTCCCCGGCGGCCACTTCTATCTGACGCCGCAGCGCGACCACGTGGTGCGGGCGATCCTCGAGGACCTCACGAGCTTCGCCGGCACGCTGACTCCCTGAGCGCCGCGACCGTCCCGCCGGGCGTGGGCGGCAGCGGGCGCGGGAGATAGGGGTCGGTAGGGGTGTCGGGGGCTTCGGGCGCGTCCCTAGCGTTGCGGAAAGGCACGCTGTCGGCACCCGGGTGTCGCTCTGCGCGATCTCGGATTCCACGGCCCCCCACCGATTCCGCGCATCCCGTGGCATGGCGTTGTGCGCCTTCAAGGAAGTTGAGGTCATGGAAACAATCCTCAGGAAGTTAGGGCGGAGCACCGCCCGCCACCCCCTGCTCACCATCGGGGCGTGGGTGCTGGCCATCGTGGCGCTCCTGGGCGTGGGACAGGCCGCCGGCGGAGGGTTCGTCAACGAGTTCCGGATTCCGGGGTCGGACTCCCAGCGGGCGGTCGACCTGGCAACGAAGCACTTCCCTGCCGTGGGTGCGGTGAGCGCGGACGTCACCTGGCGGGCCGAGAGCGGCACCCTGGCCGACCCCGACAAGGCGGCCGCCGTGAAGGCGGTCGTCACCGAGTTCCGCACCCAGGCCGATGTGCGCTCCGCGGACGACCCGCTGGCCGCCCAGGGCACGCGCAGTGAGGACGGCAGGACGGCGCTGAGCGCGGTGCAGTACGGCAAGTCGATCGGCGAGCTGACCGCGGACGCCTACAAGCGACTCGACAAGGCGGCCGAGCAGGCACGGGAGGCCGGCGTCGCGGTCGAGTTCCGCGGGCAGGTACCGGATCTTGCGTCCACGCCGGAGACCGGCAGCTCCGAACTCATCGGTGTGGCCGCGGCGCTGATCATCCTGTTGCTCGCGTTCGGGTCGGTGGTCGCGGCCGGGCTGCCGGTGCTGGTCGCGCTGGCCGGTCTGGCGGGCGGCACCGCCCTGGTGCTGATCGCCGGTGCCGGCATGGACATCCCCGCCATCGCGCCGATCGTCGCGGTCATGCTCGGGCTGGGCGCCGGCGTCGACTACGCGCTGTTCGTGGTCACCCGGTTCCGGCAGGCCCTGGCACAGGGCCTGCCCAAGGTGGAGGCGGTGGGCGAGGCCATGGCCACCGCCGGACACGCCGTGCTGTTCGCCGGGGCGACGGTCGTTGCCGCCATTCTCGGCCTGCTGCTCACCGGCATCCCCTTCATCGGCGGCATGGGCGTGGCGGCGGCGCTGACCGTGGCCATGACCCTGTGCTCGGCACTGACCCTGCTGCCTGCCGTGCTGGGCCTGCTCGGACACCGCGTCAACGCGCTGCGCGTCGGCCGGCGCCGGCCGGCGGCCCCGGCCGAGGACGGCTTCTGGGCCCGCTGGGTGGACCGGGTCGTCCAGCGCCGTTACCTGTTCGCGGGCGTCTCGCTGGTGGTGCTCGCGGTCCTCATCGTCCCGCTGTTCAGCCTGCGCCTGGGCACCCCCGACGACGGCAACAGCCCCGAGAGCTTCACCCAGCGCAAGGCGTACGACACGGTCTCCGCGGCGTTCGGCCCGGGCAGCAACGCCCAGCTGCTGCTGGTCGCCGAGCTCGGCGACGGCGCCCAGAGCGGCAACGACGCCGCGCTCAAGCGGCTGGGCACCGCGCTCGCCCAGGACAAGGAGGTCGCCTCGGTGACCCCGGCCGCGGTCAGCGAGGACAAGGAAGTCGCCCTGCTGACCGTGGTGCCCCGGCACGGCCCGCAGGATGCCGAGGTCAGCGACCTGCTGCACCGCATCCGTGACGACGTCGCGCCCGAAGCGGCGGCCGGCACCGACGTCAAGGTCTACGTCGGCGGCACCACCGCGTTCGTCACCGACCTGTCGGACGCGGTCGGCAAACGGCTGCCCTGGATGGTGCTCGCCGTGCTGGGCGTGGCGGCGGTGCTGCTGATCGGGATGTTCCGGGCACCGCTGATGGCCCTCAAGGCGGCACTGCTGGCGCTGCTGTCGGTGGGCTCCTCGATCGGCGTGCTCGTCGCGGTCTTCCAGTGGGGCTGGGGACTGCCGCTGACCGGCATGGACGACACCGTCCCGATCATCTCCATGGTGCCGATGCTGCTGTTCGCGGTGCTCTTCGGACTCTCCATGGACTACGAGGTGTTCATGCTCTCCGCGATCAAGGAACAGTACGACCGGTCGCGTGACCCGGTGCGTTCCCTGCGCGCGGGCCTGGGCAGCACCGCCCTGGTGATCGTCGCGGCCGCCGCGATCATGGCCGTGGTCTTCCTGTCCTTCGTCCCGATCAGCGACCCGTCCATCAAGATGATCGGCGTCGGGCTCGCCGCCGCGGTGCTCGTGGACGTCTTCGTCGTACGGATGATCCTGCTGCCCGCGGTGATGAGCATCCTGGGCCACAAGGCCTGGAGCGGCTGGGGCCGCCGCCCGCAGCCGGCCCCCGTCACCGTGCCGGCGCCCGCGCCCGGCGCCGACGAGCGGATCGAGGTCCCCTCGAAGACGCGCTGACCGCACCCGCCGGTGCACCGGCCCCGTGGCCTTCGGAGCGTCACGTTTCCGAAGGCCACCCGCCGTGCCCCGCACCCGGCCCCTCACCACCGGGCGCTCAGATTGCGGACCCGGATCCCGTACCGCGTCGCCGGGACCAGCCAGCGGGCACCCACGGCGGCGAACCGCTGCCGCGGCATCACCAGCTTGCGGTGCGCGGCCTCGTAGCCGGCCAGGGCCACGGCATGCTCGCCCGGGTGGGCCGCGACCCGCTCGGCCAGGGTGCAGGCCCCGGCCATGGCCAGGCTCGAACCGTCGCCGAACAGCGAGACACACGACGCGGCGTCCCCCAGCAGCGTGACCCGGCCGCGCGACCAACTGCCCAGCCGCACCTGGCTGACCGAGTCGAAGTACAGCTCGTCGGTGGCCCGCACCCGCTCCAGCAGCTCGGGCACCCGCCAGCCGGCGTCCGCGTAGGCGCCGGCCAGCAGCCGCTTGTGCTGCGCCGTGTCGCGGTGGTCGAAGTCCGCCACCTCGGGGCTGCGGAACACGAAGAACGCCAGCGCGCCGGTGCGTGCGGGGGAGACGGTGACCGCCTTGCCCGGCGTGTTGTACATGAGCACGCTTCGGCGGTCGTGCTCGAGCGCGCCATCGGCCGGCGTGGTCGCCGCGTACAGCCCCATGTGGCGCACGAACCGCGACTCCGGCCCGAACACCAGCCGCCGTACCGTCGAGTGCAGCCCGTCCGTACCCACCACCAGGCCGAACCGGCGGGGCGCGGCCCGCTCGAAGGTGACGTCCACGCCGTGCGCGTCCTGCTCCAGCCCGGCGATGGAGTCGTCGAAGAGGAACTCGGCACTCTCCCGGCCCGCTTCGTACAGGATCGCGCCGAGATCCCCGCGGGGCAGCTCGACCTGCTTGCCGCTGTCGGCCTGCGGCAGCCGGACCCGGGCCACCTGCCGGCCCGTGCCGTCGACGAAGGACAGCCCCTCGACTCCGGTGCTCGCCTCACGGATGTGCTTCATGACCCCCATCCGTTCGGCCACCCGCGCCGCCGGGCCCCGTACGTCCACCGGGCTGCCGCTGGAACGCACACTCGCCGCCCGCTCCACCAGGGTGACCCGCAAGCCGTGGCGGGCCAGCCAGTAGGCCAGGGTGCATCCGGCGATGCCGCCCCCGGAGATCAACACGGTTTCGCTGCTCATCACGCTCTCCTGCCGGCTCTGTCGGTGGATGTCGGTACGCAGTGTGGTCCCGGCCCGGCCGGGCGGTGTGCAGATCCGGCCGTGCCCGGCCGGATCGCCACGCCCGTTCAAGGCGCGCTCGAGCCGGACCTGAGGACGGGCGGGGACGGTGGCGGAGCGAGGACCGGTGCCCTGGTCCGGTCATGCCTGCACGGGTGCGCCCCGAAGAACGTCCGGAAACCGGAAAGAGGAACCAGCAGGTGACGGCCCGTCCGTTCGCTCATTCTCCACGCCTGTCGAACCCGCTCGCCCCTGTTCGCCGTCTGTCCTGGAGGCTGCTGTGACAGCACCCGACCTGTCCACCTCACCGCGCCGCTGGTGGGCGCTGGGTGCACTGGCCCTCAGCGTTCTGATCATCGGCCTCGACGGAACCATCATCAACGTCGCGCTGCCGACGATCGCCGACGACCTGGGCGCGGACAGCGCCCAGCTGCAGTGGATCAGCGGCGGCTACCTGCTCACCCTGTCCGCGTGCATGCTGCCGGTCGGTATCCTCGGCGACCGCTACGGCCAAAAGCGGCTGCTCCTCACCGGCATCGGCCTCTTCGGCGTCGCATCGCTGGCCGGCGCGGTGGTCGGCACGACCGGCGCGGTGATCGCGGTGCGCACCCTCCTCGGTGTCGGCGCCGCGATGATCATGCCGCTGTCCATGGCGCTGCTGCCCCGGATCTTCGCCAAGGAGGAGATCCCCAAGGCCATCGCCGTCTGGACCGCGGCGGCCGCCCTGGGCATGCCGATCGGCCCGGTCGTCGGCGGCTGGCTGCTCGACCACTTCTGGTGGGGCTCGGTCTTCCTCTTCAACATCCCGGTCGTCGTCGTCGCCCTGGTCGCCGCCGCCTGGCTGCTGCCGGGCGACCGGGCCGGCACATCGAAGGCGCGGGCGAGGTCCGCCCGGTTCGACGCGCCGGGCACGGTGCTGGGTGCCGCGGCCATCACCGCGATCGTCTACGGCACCATCCTGGTGCCGCGCGACGGATGGGGCAGCCCGGCAGTGCTCGCCAGCCTGATCGCCGGTGTGGTGCTCGCCGTCGCGTTCGTGGTGCGCGAGCGGACCTACGCCCACCCCTTGGTGGACCTCGGGCTGTTCTCCCAGCGCGGTTTCCTGTGGGGCACGCTGATGGCGATCTTCGGCAACTTCGCCATCATGGGCATCCTGTTCGTGGTGCCGCAGTACCTGGAAGGCGTCCTCGGCAACGACTCGCTCGGCACCGGTGTGCGGGTGCTCCCGCTGATGGGCGGCCTGCTGGTGTCCGCGACACTGAGCGAGAACCTGGTGCCCCGGTTCGGCGCCCGGATCGTCATGCCGACGGGCCTGGCCGTGCTCGCCGCCGGCGCCCTGCTCGGTGCCCGGCTCGACAGCGGCGACGGCTACGGCTTCACCGCGCTGTGGCTCTCCGTGACCGGGCTCGGCTTCGGCATGGTCATGGTTCCCGCCACCAGCATGGCGCTGTCCTCGCTGACCACGGAGAACTCGGGCCAAGGCGCCAGCCTGCTGGAGACCGTGCAGCAGCTCGGCGGTGTCCTCGGCGTGGCAGGGCTGGGCAGTCTGCTCAGCGCCGGCTACCTCGACAGGCTGTCGGTGACCGGGCTGCCCGACGCGGCCGCCGACGCGGCCCGCGACTCGGTGACAGCGTCCAACGCCGTGGCCGGCCAGCTGAAGAACCCCGACCTGCTGGCCTCCGGCCACGCCGCCTTCATCCACGGCATGAGCCTGGTCCTGATCGCGTGCGCCGTGCTCTCGCTGCTCACCGCGGTCCTCTCGGCCGTCTTCCTGCCCTCACGCACCAAAGCACCAGCCCCGGACACCGACGACGCGACCGATACCGCCCCGGACCCCGCCGACGACCCGGTCCCGACCGCGGCCCAGGGCACACCGGCGCCCCCGTCCGGCAAGAGCACACTGGTCTGAGCGACGCTGTTCCCCCTCCGCGGACGGGCTCGGCCCGTCCGCGGAACGCCTGTGTCCACAACCAACACCCCACGGCCACCGGACCGTTGACACCGCTCACCCCGGCCGCCGCCGCAGACCCGGGCGGCCGGCGTGCCGTCGGCGTCGGTGACCCCGCCGCGCTACACCCCGTATCTCCCGCGCCCGGACCCTCGGGCGCCACCTCACCGACACCCATCGCGGCCACCCAGCGCCGAGGCCGCAACCCTGCGGGGCTGCGGCCTCGGCACTTGAGTGTTGACATGCTGCGTACGCGGGTACGGCAACCGGGCGGTGTGACCGCTCAGTTCGTGGACGGATCCCCGAACCAGGTCGTCAGCGCGGCCGCCAGGCCCTGCGCATCGTCCCCGGCCCACACGACCCAGCCGTCGGGGCGCACCAGCAGGGCCGGTGCGTCCAGCTCCTCGGCCGGCTGCGCGCGCACCACGTCCACCCGGTCCTGCCAACCGGACAGGTCGCCCAGCTGCGCACCCCGCGACAGGTCGAACACGACGCCACGGCCGCCCGCCAGAGCCTCGCCGGTGCCGGAGTCCCCGCAGTCGGTCTTCAGCGGCACGTGCGGGACACGGTGGCCCACGATCGGCAGGTCGCCCTCGGCGCGCACGGGGTACTCGATGTCCGTCGACCAGGTCGCCAGCCGGTAGTTGACCTCGTCGATCTTGACCAGGTCCGCGACCACTTCGCGCAGCGCCTCCACCTTCTCCAGCGGGTGGATCAGCGCCATCTGCGCCTGCGCGGCCTGGCAGGCACGGAACCCGGCCACATGGCGCTCGGCGTGGTAGGAGTCGAGCAGCCCTTCCGGGGCCCAGCCCTTGACGGCCGCGGCGAGCTTCCAGGCCAGGTTGACCGCATCGCCCAGACCGGTGTTGAGACCGTGGCTCGCGGTCGGCACGTAGTGGTGGGCGGCCTCGCCGGCGATGAACACCCGGCCCTCGCGGTAGCGCTCGGCGAGCTGGGTGGTCCCCGCGTAGCGCCTGATCCACAGGGGCTCGCCGACTTTCTTGTCCTCGCCGGTGACCCGCTTGATGTTGCGCATCAGCTCCTCGGAGGTGGGAGGCACCGACTCCGGCGGCGCCTGAATGTCGAACTCCACCGTCTGCAGACGCCAGCGTCCGGTGCCCTCCGGCAGCGCACCGAAGACGCCGCCCGCCCGGACACCGGCCTCGAACTCACCGTCGTAGGAAGCGAAGTCACCCAGGATGCCGTACCAGGACTTGCCCCTGCGCGAGACGCCGATGCCCGCCAGCTCCCGCACCAGGCTGTCACGACCGTCGCAGCCCACCAGGTATGCGCCGCGCAGCTCGTAGTCACCGTCGGCGCAGCGCACCTGGACGGTGACCCCGGAGTCGTCCTGGCTGTACCCGGTGACCGTGTGCCCACGGCGCACGTCCGCACCGGCCTCGGCCGCCTGCGCCTGCAGCATCCGCTCGATCGCGGTCTGCGAGACGAGCAGGTTGTACTCCGACTCCAGCTTGGTCAGGTCGAGCCAGACCATGCCGAAGTGCAGCGCCGGCCACTTGGGCTGCTCGCCGAGCTTGTCCAACAGCCCGCGCTCGGTGAAGACGTCCACCAGCCGCGAATGGAAGGTGCCGACGTGCTCGTTGGCGTGGTGCTCCACGCGCTCCTCGAGCACCACCGCCGGCACGCCCGCACGGCCGAGGTCGAACGCGAGCAGAAGACCGACCGGCCCACCGCCCGCGATGATGACGGGGTAATTCATTGCAGACTCCTCAGGGTTGACTTCACCGGGCGGTGAGCAGCGCGCTGCGCAGGTGCTCGGCGAGCGCGGCCGGGGTCGGGTGGTCGTACACGGCGACCGGATCGAGCTCCAGCCCCTCCGCGCCCAGCCGCTTGCTCAGTTCCAGCGCGGTGAACGAGGACAGACCGAGTTCGAGGAATTCCAGGCGTACGTCGATCAGTTCCGCGTCGCCCAGCCCCAGTACGTCCGCGGTGTACTGGCGTACGGTCTCCAGCAGGAAGCCGTCCACCTCGTCGCCGGACATCCCGGCCAGGCGCTCGCGCAACGTCACGGGCGACTCGGTGTCCTGCACCGCCTCCTGCGTCCTTGCCGCGGACGCCTGGGAGCTGTGCCAGTCGCCCAGCGCGGGCAGCAGCTCGGCCAGCGCTCCGCGCTGAGCCGCGTCCAGTGAGAGCAGCCGGGCCAGCGAGGCTTCGTCGCCCGCGGCCACCGCCTCCCACAACTCGCCGTCGGCGCTCCGCACAGCGCTCGCGGCCACCGGGTCGAGCCAGTAGCGACGCCGCTGGAAGGCGTAGGTGGGGAGGGGGAGCGTGCGGCCGTGGACGGGCCAGGTGACGGGGTGTCCGTTGACGTGGGCGGCGCCTACGGCGGCCAACAGGGCATGCGGCTCGGGGCGGTTGGGCTGCAACACCGGCACGAGGACAGCCGGGCTCCCCGCGAGGGTGGTGGCGGCCATCGCGGTGAGGGTGGCGTCGGGGCCGAGTTCCACGAAGGTCGTCACGCCTGCTTGGTGGAGGGTGGTGATGGTG
>NZ_JBEZLR010000149.1:0-17376 GCF_040652275.1 Streptomyces sp. NPDC048275 | reverse complement strand
ATCGGCTACCTCGCGCCGGTCGTCTTCGAGCAGAGATCAACTACGCTGGCCATCGCTGCATGACAACCGGTGTCCACGATCAAGGTGGAAGCCCCCTGTGCCCCTCCACCATGCTGCCGTCTTCACCCGACCGAGTCGGCGTGATGACCGGCCAGCGCAGGGGAAGCGGGTGGCACCGGCCGCGTCGTGGTCGGCCTGCAGAGTGGACCGTCGCCGTCTTCTGTAAGAACCTGCTGCTGAGGCCGACATGCCAAGGTATGAGCGGCTGGATTGCGCGGAGCGCTGACCCGGTCGCCGGAGAAGGCCGCGTGGCGCCCGGAGCCCCGGGGGTGGGGGAGCCAGCATTCCCAGCGGGCATCGGACACATCACTGCGGTAGGGACGGCGAACACTCACGCCTTACCCAACGACCCTCAACGCCGCCAGTCACAAAAACATCCCAGAACACCTACTACCTAGATCAGATGTCCTCTGAGTCCGGATGCCGACCATCTTCCCCAACCTCCCTACCGGGCCGGGGAATTGATCTCCGTCCATGGGATTGAGCATGGACACCGCTAGACAATACCGTCGCAGGTACATCGGTAGGGGGGCGGTGGAGGCGGACATGACTGCGGTGCGCGGCTCCGACTCCGCGAGCCGGCCGATTCGGCGTGCCGAAGACACGAGAGGTGCCGCGCGTGACGCCGGTGCGTGGCACAGGCCGGTGCGGGCTGCCAAGGGGATCGGGGGTGTTGTCGGGGCCGTCTGCGTCTGGGAGATCCTGCGCGCCACTTCGGTCCTGCCGGAGACCAACGCTCCGTCCGTAGGCGCGATCTCGTCCGCGCTGTTCAACGAGATCGGCGAGGGGCCGCTTGCCACGGCCGCGGCGCAGACCGCGTACCCGTGGGCCGTCGGCTTCGCCACCGCGGCGTCGATCGGCGTACTGCTCGGCACGCTGGTGGGACTCTCGCAGTGGGCGGATGCGGCCACCGGGCCGCTCTTCAACTTCCTTCGGCCGATTCCGGCGGTGGCGCTGGTACCGGTGGCCATCGTGCTGCTGGGACTCGGGCTGCGCATGCAGACCTTTCTCATCAGCTTCGCCTCGGTGTGGCCGGTGGTGTTCAACACACGTTACGGCGTGCGGAACGTGGATCCTCTCCACCTCGACAGCGGGCGGATCCTGGGACTGCGCCGACTCGCTCTCGTCCGGCGGGTCGTCCTGCCCGGCGCATTGCCGGCCGTCTTCACAGGACTGCGACTGGCCGCCTCCATCGCGGTGGTCGTCACCGTGGTGAGCGAACTGGTCGCCTCCGGTACCGGCCTGGGGCACTATGTCGACCTGCACCAGCAGGTCGGCGACATGCCCGAGGCGTACGCGGGGATCGTCGCCGCCGGGACGATCGGGTATCTCGTCAACGCCGCTGTTCTCGCGGCCGACCGCCTGACCGTCCGCTGGCGCGCCATCACGGTGGGAGGCGACCAGTGAGCCGCGTCCAGGGCCGGTCCCGCCGAGTCCGCCAGGCTCGCCGGGCCGTCGGCGTACTGACCACCCTCGCGGTACTGGGGATGTGGGAGGCGGTGGGGCGATCGGGCTCCGTCATGTTCCTGGAGCCGTTCTCCGTCGCCGCCCGCGGAGCCTGGGACCTCGTTTCCGGCCCCGGTCTGCGCCAGGACGTGCTGCCGTCGGCCACTCGTACCGTGGCCGGCTTCTTCGTCGGATCGTCGCTCGGCGTCGCCGCCGGCCTCCTGCTCGGTCACTTCCGTGCGCTCGACCCGTGGGTACGCCCGGTTCTGGAGTTCCTCAGGGCCGTGCCTCTCCCCGCCGTGCTCCCCGTGGCGGTGCTCGCCTTCGGCCCGAACTCCGGTACGCGGGTGGGTCTGATCGCGCTCGGAGCCGTGTGGCCCGTCCTGCTCAACACCATGGACGGGGCTCGGACGGTCGACGCGGGTTTCGTGGACGCGGCGCGTGCGGCGCACGTCGGACGGTGGCGGGTGGTGAGCCGGGTGATCTGGCCGGCCTGTCTGCCGCAGGTCTTCGCGGGTCTGCGGATCGCCCTCGGCATCTCACTGATCATGATGGTGATCAGTGAGATGGTCGCCTCGACGAGTGGTCTGGGCTTCTTCGTACTGCAGGCCCAACGGGCGTACGCCTTCCAGGACATGTACGCCGGGGTCCTCGTCCTGGGCCTGCTCGGTGGCCTGTTCACCCTGTTGTTCACCGTTGTCGAGTACCACGTGCTGGCCTGGTACGAGGGACAGAAGGGAATCGGCCGTGGCTGAGGGGGATCTCGCCCGGGACACCGGGGCGGCGTCCGGGCGCAGTGTGCTGGAGGTGGACCGGCTGGCGAAGGTGTACGCCGCGTCCCGCTCGTCCGCCACCGGCACCGAGGCGATCGCCGACCTGACGTTCAGCGCCGCCCGGGGTGAGTTCGTGGTGCTGGTCGGCCCCTCCGGATGCGGCAAGACGACACTGCTGCGCTGTCTCGCCGGACTCGACAGGCCGTCCTCCGGTGCGATCCGGCTGGACGGGCGGGCCGTGCAAGACGTACAGCATTCCCTCGCCGTGGTCTTCCAGGAGTACACGCGCAGCCTGTTCCCCTGGCTCTCCGTGCGCCGCAACGTCGAGTTCGGGCTGCATGCCCTGCCTCGCCGGGAGCGCGCCGCCCGGGTGGCCGACTCTCTGGGGCACGTCGGACTCACCGAGTTCGCGGACCACTATCCGTGGCAGTTGTCCGGGGGCATGCAGCAGCGCGTGGCGATCGCCCGGGCCATCGCCTCCCGGCCGTCCTACCTGCTGATGGACGAGCCCTTCGCCTCCGTGGACGCCCAGACCCGTGCCCAACTGGAGTCCATGGTACTGGAGTTGTGGCGTGAGTTCGGCTGGACCGTCCTGCTCGTCACCCACGACATCGACGAGGCGATCTTCATGGCGGACCGGGTGCTGGTCCTGTCGCGCCGTCCCAGCCGTGTGCTGCGCACGGTGACGGTGGACCTCGATCGGCCCCGCGATCAGGTGGAGACACGGGCCCTCCCGGAGTTCCAGCAGTACCGCAAGGAGATCTTCGGACTCATCGGCACGGCGGGATGAACGTCCACCCGCGCTCCCACTTCTGTCCCGGCTGAACAGCCCGGGTACATAGGAGGCACTCGTGAAACGGTCCCTGCCCGTGTTACTCGCACTTCCCCTGCTGCTCGCCACCGCTTGCGGTGACGACTCGCCCACCTCCTCCTCGTCCTCCAAAGGCCTCACGAAGATCACTGTCGCCAACGCGGCGGTGACCAACTCTGCCTCCTTGGTACTGGGCGTCGAGAAGGGTTTCTTCCGCTCCGAGGGCCTGGACGTGAAGCTCAAGGACACTCCGCCCGCCTCGACACAGGCCGCCGTCGTCAGCGGCGACGCGCAGTTCGGCTTCACCAATGTGCCGGCCATCCTCGCCGGCGCCTCCAACGGCCTTCCGGTGCGGATCGTGGGCCCCGCCGGCAAGTTCGCCCGCGACAACGACAAGGTGCACATCCAGGTCGTCGTACCGAAAGACTCCTCGATCCGCTCCGCCAAGGACTTGGAGGGCAAGAAAGTCGCGGTGGACACCCTCTACCAGCTGCCCCACCTGAGCTTCATCGTCTCGGCGCGGAAGACCGGCGTGGACACGGACACGATCAAGTTCGTGGAGACGCCGTTCCCGGCCATGGCCGACGCGCTCGCCAAGGGCCAGGTCGACGCCGCCGACCTGGCGGAACCCTTCCTGTCGGCAGCACTGCAGAAGGGAGACCGCAGCGTCCTGTCCAACGGCTCCGGTTTCGAACCGGAAACCGTGCAGACCATGTGGATCACCTCCGCCTCGTACCTTGCAGGGAACAAGGCCACGGTCGACAAGTTCACGCGGGCGCTGAAGAAGTCCAACGAATACGCCGCCACCCACGACACCGAAGTCCGACAGGCCATCACCACGTACACGAAGACATCCGAGCAGCAGAGCAAACAGCTCCTGATGCCGCACTTCTCGGCCACGACGGACCGCGACAACTTCCAGACGTACCTCACGACCCTGAAAGACCTGAAGGTCGTCAAGAACGACGTCGATCTGGACGAACTCTTCATCAGGTAGCCCCGCTGCTTCGGTGGACGTGGTGTTGTCGAGGTCTGCCCCGAGGCTCACCATCGGCGGCGGGGTCCCGCGGAGGTCTGCCGAACCCGTTCCCCGTATGCCGGCCATGTGCCGAGCGCCCGAACCGAGGAGCCGTGAGGATGACAGCGTCCACTACCGCACCGCCGAGGATCGCCGTGCTGGGCGGCGGTGTCGGTGGCCTCGCCACGGCGGGGTTCCTGCGCCGCGCCGGGCTGCCCAGCACGGTGTACGAGCAGGCGCCCCGTCTCACGGCGGTGGGTGCGGGGGTACTGGTGGCGCCGAACGCCGCCCGTCAGCTCCGCAGACTGAAGGTGCTCGACGTGTTCCGCGAGCGGGCGGTGCGGCTCGACACCGGCTGGGAGTTCAGGCGCTGGCAGGACGGGACGGTCCTGTCCTCGGAGGACCTGTCAGCAGCCTGTGAACGGCTCTACGGCGAGCACACCTACACCGCGCACCGGGCGGACCTGCTGACCGCCCTCATATCATCCGTGCCGGACGACAGCGTCCGGCACGGTCACGAATGTATCGGCCTGGACCACGAGGGCGACGCGCTGCGGCTCCACTTCACCCACGGGAGACAGGCCGAGGCCGACGTCGTGATCGGCGCCGACGGGCTCCACTCCGTCGTGCGCGGCACGCTTTTCGGCACCTCACCCGCGACCTACTCGGGTCTTTGCGCCTTCAGGGCCCTGGTGCCCGCCGAGCGGGCCCCGCGCTTCGCCCGCCGCCCGGCCCAGACGCTGTGGATCGGTCCCGACCACCACCTGGTCCACTACCCGGTCTCAGCAGGTGCGCTGGTCAACCTGGTTGCTGTCGCGCCCGCGGGCGACTTCACCGTCGAGTCCTGGGCGGCCACCGCCACTGTCGCGGAGTTCCTTGCCGAGTTCGACGGCTGGGACCAGCGGCTGACCGACCTCATCAGCGCCGCCGGTACGCCCGGCCGCTGGGCGCTGCTGGACCGGGCGCCCCTGTCCCGGTGGTCCGAGGCAGGAGTGACACTGCTCGGTGACGCCGCGCACCCGATGTTTCCCTTCTTCGCCCAAGGCGCCGCCCAGGCGATCGAGGACGCGGCGGTGCTGGCCCGGTGCCTGGCCGCCGGCATCGACGACCCGCCCGCGGCACTGCGCAGATACGAGCAGCTGCGCCTGCCACGCACCACCCGGCTGCAGAGCGTCAGCCGCGACCGCGCGCACAGCAACCATCTCCCGGATGGCACCGAACAGCAGGCCCGCGACAAGGCCTACGCCCGGCAGGACCCGCTCGTCGCCAACGGCTGGATCTACGCATACGATCCCGACGCCGAGCTGGGCGACTCGGAAGCCGCTCAGGAGTGAGGTGAACGGGCGACGGTGCGAGGAACAGCATCTGCGGCTGCACCGGATCCGGTCCGGCTGGGCGGAACAGCCGTGCCCTTCTCGGCGGTGGCGGCCGGACCGGTAATGGCCCGCTTGCGGGAGGCAGTTGTCGTTGCACAGTCTTGCCCCTGAACTTGGCGGCCCGAAGTCTCCCAAGCACCGCGCCACAGCATCAACAGTGGTTCCGAAGCTGTGAACGAACCCTTGCCGCCCGCCGTGAAAGGCTGCGCAACGAGGGTTCGTTCATGAGCCTGAGCGCGATTTTTGGCCTGCGATACCTTGTTCGGCGTGCACGCCGCCCCGGATATCAGTCGGCTTGACCTGGGGGTTAGCCTCAGCGGATGACTCCTGCGCCGCCACCGAAGGTCATCGCGCGCCACCGCGACGGCCGGATCCATGCCTACGTCGTGGACTCCGGCGCCTGCGGGACGCTGGAGCCCGCCGCGGTTTTCCAGCCCCGGGCCGGCGACGAGGTCGTGGAGTCGGTGGTCCGGCACGATCTGGAGCAGGTCGTGTACACGACGCTGAACGGTGTCGTCTGCCTCACACGTGCCGGCGACCTGGTGTGGGCTTCGGACTTCGAGCCGCACTCTGACGTACGCCATGGCCACCGGCCTGGGTGTGCGATGTCTCTGGACGGTCGGACGGTGTGGGTCTACCGTCCGGACGCGATGGCGGGACGCGGTGGCGGAGACCAGTGGGTCGTACACGACGCCGAGAGCGGTGCGATCCTCGCCCGCCGGGAGCTGGAGACGGTCGGGCACGGCGCCGGCCACCACGTGCACTCCGCGGACGGCAGCGTCTACCTCGACATCGGTGAGGGCCAGGACGGCTCCGTCATTCTCCGGGGTACGGCCAGGGCGGGTGGAGAGCCGGAGTTCGTGACGTACCCGTGGTCGGACCGCTGCCTGATCGACCTGGCGCCGTCCGGGCAGCAGTTCATGACCGTCGACCACGATCAGGCGGACGTGGCCTTTCACCACCACCCCAACGGGGACGTGCTCTTCACCCTCCCCGTCGAGGCCTTCGGGTACGACCCGGAGGAGTCCTTCGTGGAATGGAGCGGCGGCTACCTGACCGACGACACGGCCGTCGTCACCTTGGGCGGTGAGAGTCAGGACGAGGAGGAGTGGTTCCGCTACCACCTGGTCGACGTGCGCACAGGCATGCTCAGCGGTGAATTCACCGTCGAGGTGAGCAACCCGTACGAGCTGGTGCCCTTGGGCGACGGTTCCTGGCTCACCGACGGCCCCGACGGTCACCCCGTCCGTTGGTCTCGCGCTCCGCAGCCGCCCGTACCACCGCACCCGGCAGGTTGAAGGGCGGTCAACGCCTTGGGGCCGGCCAGTCTGGCCAGCCGCCGCCGGGTCTGCTCGATGTGCACCGCGGGGGCGATCACCCGGTGCATCTGCTCGGTGGTGGCCATCCGGTACTGCGTCAGCACGCCCAGCGCCAGCCGGTCCCCGCTGCCCACGTCCACGCCGATCATCACGGATCTGCTCGCTTCCCGTCCGGTGCGGCGCCGTCCTTGCCGGGCGCCGCGCGTACCGGTCACAGCAGCAGCCGGCCCCGACCAGACCACCGACCACGAAGGCCCGACCACGGTCACGAAGCGACAACGCCTCCGTGGACCAGGCCCACATCCCTTCCGACAACCCGGCCGACAACCGTCCGCACCCTCCGCCGCGCCTGTCCGCGAATCCGCAGGTCACCACGCTGACCCTGCCGTGGCCGGGAGGCCGACATCCCCTCTACGCCCCCGAGTCCACGCCCCACAGCAGGAAGAACAAGGAAGGTGGGTGGTGGGACAGGTCCCGGGCGGCCAGCGAGGGGATCGGGCGCCGCTGGTGTTGCTCGCGCGTCGGGCGGTGCCGCCGCGCTGCGCCGCCGTCAGAGCGGCGATGTCAAGTGGGGGACATCGGCGAGGGAGAGGTCAGGTCGATTGCTCTTTCCTGCGGCGTGGTGAACACGTACCCGTTGTGCTGCCACTCGACGCCTGCCGTGTCACGGTCGCGCTGCTGCTCTTCTCGGTGGCGTTTCAGCGACTGGAGGCAGCGGGCGGGGAGGGCGATGTGGCGCTCGGAGGCCCGGGTCTTGGTGGGCAACGTGGTGAGGCCGCCTGTGTTGGTGCGCAGCACACTCTGGGAACCCGGCCGCAGTCGGCGTCCGGACCGGGAGCCACCGACGGGAGAACAGCCCCTCGGCGTCCGGCAACTGACCGGACGGTGATGGCGCTGGGCAAAGTCACGAAGGCCCGGGCCAGGCCGAGTGGATCGTCGGCTCTCGCCATCGTCAGCCGAGCTGGCCAGGATGCCCACTCAAGTTGGGTCCAGGTCGGTGTGGAGCAAGTGGTGATCTGAGTACGGGGTGGGATGCACACTGTGCTCGAGGGGGATGAGGCCTCGCAGGAAGATGTAGTCGAACGTGCTGTGCCAGTCGGTGGTCGGCTTGCAGGTGTCGGTGGACGGGGGATGGCATGCGGGGTCTGTGTCCGTGGCCAGTGCCCAGATAGCGGCGAGTTCGGGGGCGTCGGGGACGGCGTTGAAGTCGCCGAGGACGATCGCGTGGTCATGCCGGGAGACGTCTTCGGCGAGTACGAGGGTCTGGTCCGCTCGGACCGCTTCTTGGCGTCGTTGGGCGAGGTGGGTGTTGAAGATGCGGACGGGCCGGCCGCTCACTGTGGTGGTGACGGCCAGGTACCCGCGGTCTTCGGATCCTCCGTCGGGGTATTCCACGTTGACGCGGTCGGTCATCGGTGCCGCGGAGAGGATCGCCTGGCCGTAGGCTCCCGGATGCCACGGCACTCCACCGCAGCGGCCCCAGTTGCGCAGAACCGTCCCGTACTCGACGTGGTAGACCAGCCCGTGAAGGTTCTCCAGATACTCCCGGATCTTCTCGACGTCACGCGCGCATGCTTCTTGCAGGCCGATGACCTGGGGCGCATAGGTGGAGATTTCCGCTGCCCGTTCGAGGTTGCTTTCCTCGCAGGGGTTGCAGATGTTCCACGTCATGACCCGGTTCGCTACGACGTCCCTGACGGCTCCGGCGGGCAGCGCCCGGGGAAAGAGGGCACCGCTCGGTGTACTGGGGCCGACGAGCGCCATGCAGAGCACGATCATGGCGCCCGCGAGTAACCGCGTGCCGCTTGTGAACACCATCGCCTCCTCACAGTGGATACGGACGGCAACTGTCGTCTTCGTGCACGAGGTTATGGGACGGGGTTGTCGCCGCCGCGTGCGGTGTGCCGGATCTCGTTGCGCTCGGACGAAGCCGCCGCCACGACCAGGTCGAGGTGAATCGTGCCGCAGCAGGTGCACACCGGTCGCTGAGATGGTGGACTCAGTTATTCCAACTCTCGGAATACCCCCAGTACCAGTGGAGACGTTCGCGCCTGCCCGACGTGACGGGGGAGTGAGTGGGAGTTTGACAGCAGCAAGTACTTCCGTGAGGCCATCGGCAGGCCATCCTCGCAGCTCCCAGCCCGCAACTTGCTCACCCACCCGCCACTTCCTTGAATCCCGGCCCGCCGTCGAGGGGCCGTCAGCACGGGGAGGGGGTCCTGGTGCTGTGCCGTCCACCCTTGATCGACTATGCGGCTTTCAGGGGGTGTTGTCAGCGGTGCCGCCTACGCTGAACGGGAGTGGCCTAATGCCTCCCGAACGCGGACGAAGCCTGCCCCACCAGGCGGCCGAACTCGGTGTGGGACCAGGGCTGAACACGCAAGATCGAGGAGGCACGATGCGGATCGACGAGGCGTTCGACGACTTCCAGAAGAGCGTTAACGAGGACATCGACCAGACCAGGCTCGCCCGGGATCGACGCGACCTGTTCAAGAAGGCGCTGGGCAGCGAACCCGATGTCGCCGAGGTCTTCGGCTCCGGCTCGCTGAGGGCTTCGGCGTAGTCGCCGGGCATCCGGTTCATGACGGTCTGCCAGGTTGATGGCCAGGGAGAGCGGCCGGCGGCACCGCCACGCCACAGCACACCCGCGTACGAAGGGCGTTGGACGGCACGGCGCAATGGCGCAGACGAAGTTCAACAGGAAGGTTGACGAGACCGCCGAAGCTCTCATGTTCGGCATCGGCCGGTTCCTGGGCGGCCGGGACATGGACGGGATGAAGCGGACCGACGCCACGTTCTTGCGTTCCGCCACCCGCGTCCGCCCGAAGGTGGAGGGGCGCGTCTCGCGTTCGTCGTACCGGGCCGGGTGGCAGCGCCTCACCTTCCGGATGACCTTCCTCAGCGCGGCAGACTCGGGCGGCTTCTGGACCTGGGAGAACCAGGAGACGGCCCGGGACCTGATCGAGCACCGGGACGCCACCCTCCAGGCGCTCCAGACGGGCGGGATCGGCGCGGCCTCCGCCGCAGCCGGCGGCCTGGCGTACGGGCTGCTGAACCGCGAGCACAGGGAGCTGATGCGGCAGTGGGTCGTCCCGCTGCACGAGGCGCTCACGCGGCCGCTGGTGGAGCAGACCGCACCACGCCACTATCTCCATGTCCCGAAGAATTTCAGCGACGACGACGCGGAGATACGCGTCGGCCTGCCGGTGCACCTGCGGTTCTCCCGCGACGAGGTCGCCGACCTCATCACGCAGAACTCGCCCTGGAGGGCGTGACGTTCTCCGGGCATCCGGACGCACGCCGTACGTGCTGGTGATGAAGACCCGCAAGCCCCCGGCGAAGGCCGCCTTCAAAGACGCCTCGGTGCGGGAGCTGGTGGCCAAGGCCGCGGAGTCCGCTCCGGTCATCGGGATCGGCGCCAGCGGCAAGCCGCTCTCGGTCGACCTGGACGCCGGTTCACCGCACATCCTGGGCAACGCCTCCGCCGGTGGCGGCAAGTCGGTGACACTGCGCTGCATCACCTGCCAGATGCTCCACAACGGCTCGCAGGCGTACATCCTCGACTACAAGCGGATCTCCCACCCCTGGGCGCGCGGCATACCCGGCGTCACCTACTGCGCCGACATCGCCGACATCCACGACGCGCTGATCGAGCTCGGCATGGAAGGCCGGCGCCGGGTGCGCGTCGCCGACGAACTTGGTATCGATGCCGACCCGGACGCCGTCGGCCCGCGGCTGCTGATCCTCCTTGAAGAGGTCAACGCCACGATGAAGCAGCTGGCCCGCTATTGGGAGCGGACCCGCGAGTCCGGCGACCCGAAGGTCTCCCCGGCGATCGACGCGCTCAACGAAGTCCTCTACATGGGCCGTATGCACGTGCTCCTGGTCGCGCAGTCCGCGACCGCTCGCGCCCTGGGAGGCCCGGAGGTCCGCGAGCAGTTCGCCACCCGCATCCTCGCCCGCTACAGCCTGAACGCCTGGCGCATGCTCGCCCCCGAAGTCCACCAAACACCCGGGCCGCGCCCAGGTCTACCTACGGCCCCTAGAGCCCTCGGTCTCACCTGGCCAACCCAAGACAGATTCCGATCAGCCAATCACCCTGGTGCTACTGCTGACCTCAATCGTCCGAGGCCCGTTGGTGTCACCTGGAAGCTCTTCCATCGATCCAGAATCCGAGCCAGAGTAGTAGTTGCCGGCAGGGCGATACCAGAATCCGGAAAGCGAAACCCTGTACTCGGTGAAGTATTGGCACCTGAGTGCGATGCCCAGATCTATTGCGAATAGATTGATAAAGTGCGGCAGCGGGATCCAGTTCCGCGCGCTCAATGCATAGCCTCTTTTGTTACAAATCCCTGAAGGGGAAATAGATAATGAAGAAGATTACTTCCACCCTGGCTGTGGTGGGCCTCTCTGTGGCTGCCGCTGTGGCCGCTCCGCTGCTCGCTGCGGCGCCTGCGTCAGCTACACCTGCTGCAGAGAACACCTCTTCGGGGTGTGACTATGTCTGGCTTTATTCGCAGGCGAACTATGGTGGAAGCCAGTGGTTCCACGATAGTTGCAACCGGGCACTTCAGGCTTACCCGATGCCCGTTAAGTCGATCATTAATAACGGCCCTGCCGGGTCTAGGCTCTGCGGAATCAGTAAGGATTCAAATAAGATATACGGCTTCCTTCCGGGGAACTACAATTACATCGGCTCGCCCTTCACCGATTCCAACTATATGCGCTCTACGGCCTGGAATGGCACTTTCATCGGAACTGACCCCAAGTCCGGCCCGATCTTCGTTAACTGCTAGATTTTCATTCCATGCAGGCATAGCGCATTAATCTAAAATAGACCCCGCAGTGGATAAGGCGGCAGCTTTATTTCACTGTAGAGAAATCCAGTATTTTTCTTTTTATTGCGATCGGAAAGGAACTCTGTGAAGCGTCTACTTACTGTGCTCGCCCTCACCGGCTCAGCCGTCATGGGTGTAACTGCAGTGACGGCCAACGCAGCCGAACCCACGGGGTCTGCTGCGGCCCACCTGGCCGAACCTAAGGGATCTGCTATCGATGCATATTTCTACACCCAGCCAAACTATGGTGGCGTTCAATCTCAGTGGTGGATTGGAGGTACCAACACCTTTTTCGAGCAACCTATGAAGTCCGTAATCAATCACACCAGCAAGGATATGTGTGGCTTCAATGATTACGACCACAGTATCAAGTACAAGTTTTGGAAGGGTGGTTCGTGGAACTACATCGGAGCCCCGTTCAGTGACTCTAAGCCTTTCATGTGGGCTAGTTGGATCATGAGTTGCTGAGCCTCTCCATCACGCGTTAACGCTTTATCGAATGGGCGAAATAGTTCCGCGCTGCCCCATTTCTTCCACTGAAATGGGGCAGCGCGGGGGATCAGTTAAGTACATTTGAGCGCATTGCTTGAGGTCTACTCGAAATAGTCACAATCCGCCGTTTTGGCTACCTTTAATTAGCCCGAAGTGGCTACAACTTTGTAGATACTAGATTTGTATCCGTCATCCACATATTTATGGTGATCTACTTGACCCGTGAAAATCAAAACGCTCTGGCTGAAGTCGTATCGAAGACTCCTAGGGTCGGATCCAAGCGGCGAATCCTCTTGTTTTCTACTGTCCTGGTGCTAGGTCTGTCTGGCGCCGTGGTGTCCGCAGCAACAGGAAGCGATTCCCCGACTCGAGTGATATCCGAGGATCTGATGACGGACACCTTGCGATCCCTACTTCCGGAAGGAAATGTTTCACGCGAACCTGGTCCGGACATGCCGGGATCACCGTCGTTTGCTCGGTCCGCCAGGCTGATATTCGATGACGGGCATTCCAAGTCATCCGTTGAAGTTTCGGTATCACGCCCTCCTCGTTCCTTCCTGAGTCTTTTGAATCAATGCCCTCTACGTTCGTACAATCCATATGACCGTTGCTATAAGAAGGCCATCGATGCTGATCGCAAACTAGTCGCAAACCGGGGTTATGTGGAACCTTTCGACCCTCATGGGGCAAAGCAGTGGACCGTGAAACTGCTAACCAAGGATGGAGCACTGGTGTCTGTCGTACAGGGTAACCAGGGGGCTGAAAAGCAGGGTGAGACCCTTGCGGCTTCGCTACCTTTGTCGATGGATCAACTCTCAAAAATTGCCACATCCAAGGCGTGGGAGTCGGTAATGGAAACACTGACAAATGATCCGACTGTTTCCAAGTCGCCGAGTGCTGGAAAGATGGCCGATCAAGAGATTTTGCGCAACCTGGAAAAGATGATTCCGGGGCGCCTAGAGATAATGAATCGGGAAGGTCGAACCGGTTATGTCGACGTTACGGTGAATGACGGACGAGGAGATTCCCTGCTGGCCGTGACTATCCAGAAATGGAAGCCCGGTAGTCAGGAGCTCGTGCCCTTGTTCCGCAATGGGAAGAAAATACCGGGCGGTGGAAAGATTGTTACCCGAATGGCCCCCGTTCAGGGCCAGTCCGACATCATGCAATGGGAAGCAGACGTTCTTTACGACGACGGACGCAGAGTTCTTATTTCGGAGCTTAACAGTTCCTCCTTTGGCACTCCCGCCACACGCAAGGATCCTGTCTTCTCGATGGAACAAATCAAGTCGATGGCCCTTGACAGGGGGTGGCGACAGAGCTGAGCTGCGAGGAGTTGCTAGCACTGGCTTGGCTCGGGATTGCTGCGATGTGTCACCGCTGGCATCCAGCAGAGCGGCGGTGACACAGCCCTGGTGGTGGCTTTCCCGGAGAGTGCTCAGGTCTTTACCGATCCTGCTGAATTGCATGGTCGTCGCGTTATCGTCTGTTCCGAAGTCAAACCCGGTGACCAGATCAAAGCCCGCCGCATGCGACAAGACTTCTTCAGTTTCGACCCTACGCATAAGCTCCTTCTGGTGCCGCATGCGACTGATCCCGTTTGAAAGCGTTGTTCCAGATCACCGGAGAATCGACAACCTTGCGGACATTGTCCTCACTGAGGAAGGTCCCGGCATCCTCGAATGGCTTATCGACGGTGCTCGCCGCTATCTCGTCTGCGACCGCGACCTGACAGGTCCTGAGCGGGGTCGTTTAGCGACCACTGCGTATGCCGAGACCGAAGACCACACAGGCCGGTTCTATGAAGAATGCTGTTCTCTGGGTCCTGTACTGCGAGTAGAAAAAGCAGCTCTTTACGCCGCTTACAAAACGTGGTGCCACAATGAGGCAGCACCTGTCATGTAATCGAGAGCATTCGCCGCCCGTGCCCGGGAACTCGTAGGACTGAGACCGCGTTTGAGATCTGCCGTGTCCCGTTGCTGAGGCGTTCGTTGAGCTCACCGTGAGCGGTGGTGGGGGTGGGTATCCGTCAGACTTGACGGATGAGCAGTGGGCGCTGGTGGAACCTTTGCTCCCGCCGTCGCGGGTGGGCCCGAAGGGCGGGCGTCGGGAGAAGCATCCTCGGCGACGGATTGTGGACGCGATCTTCTACGTGGTGCGGACCGGCTGTGCCTGGCGACAGTTGCCGAAGGACTTCGCTCCGTGGCCGACGGTGTACTGGTACTTCACCTGGTGGCACGACGGCGGCGCCGTCGAGCGCATCCACGATGCCCTGCGCGGCAAGGTCCGTGAAGCTGACGACCGCGACGTGGAGCCGAGCGCGGGTCTGATCGACTCGCAGTCCGTCCGCACGGCCGACACGGTCCCCGCGGCCACCAGAGGCTTCGACGCGGGCAAGAAGGTGAAGGGCCGCAAGAGGTGCATCGTCACCGACACCCTGGGTCTGCTCCTGGCCGTTCACGTCGTCGCGGCGAGCATCCAGGACCGCGACGGCGCAAAGCGGCCCTTGCTGTGGACCAGGCTCGACCACCCCAGCGTCAAGAAGGTCTGGGCCGACCAGGGCTTCGCCGGCCGCCTGGTCGAGTGGGCCGCACAGATCCTCGGCCGCGACCTGGAGATCGTCCGCAAGGACCCTGACCAGCGTGGTTTCCGGGTCCAGCCCAAGCGGTGGGCGGTAGAGCGAACGTTCTCGTGGCTCACCGCCCACCGGGCGCCTGGCCCGGGACTACGAGACCAGTCCGGCCCACGCCGAGACGATGATTCGATGGGCCATGATCGGCGTCATGGTCCGCCGGCTCACTCGGGGCCGTGCTGCGATGCGTCCCGGCCCACGACCGCTCGTGTGGCACTCCTCGTAGACAACCTGCCGGCTCCTCGCCGCGGTAGCTGCTGTCGGCGAGCTACAGAGCCAGAAACCTCTCAACCTCACGTTTCAGGGCAGGCGGCACGTCGGCCAACTCCGAGACGATCAGGCGGACATCCCGCTCGAGTTCGGGGGACTCGCTCCAGACCTCCGCACTTCTGGTGAGTACGGCGGCCAGCAGATCACCCTCGTACATGTCGCCTTCCGCCAGTGGGTCGATCCGGAGGGCCTCCACCGCCAGGGGCAGGAGATAGGCAAGGCCCACGTCTTGCCTGATCAATAGCCGCATGTCCTCAACCGTCAGGCCGCCGATCGGCTTGCGCCGAAGCTGGCGCACGGTCGCCATCAGCCGGGTTTCACCGCCCAACGGGACCGACCAACGGTCGCGCTCAAGCTCCTCAAGGGAGAGGTCACGGTTCACGAGTCGAGTCACCGACCGATCGTCCCATGCCAGATCTCAAACGCGGTCTGACGTCGCCCAGGGAGAAGTCGAAGCACGAGGCCGAGGGGCTCGGAGGGCTGAGGGAGAAGTCCCGGTGCCCGCGCACCAGCCCGACCCGGCTTCCCGCCGAGGTGGAGGCCCTGGTGTGTGAGATGCGCAGGGTGAACCCCCGCTGGGGTGCCCGCCGTATCGCGAGGTGGCGCGGACCGGCACTGGTGCCGCACCGTCGCGGGCGACGGTCCACCGGGTCTTGGCGCGCAACGGGCTCATCCGGCGCCAGGAGCAGAAACACCGCCGCAAGTACAAGCGGTGGCAGCGCGAGACGCCGATGCACCTGTGGCAGATGGACCTGGTCGGCGGGATCTTCCTGGCCGACGGCCGCGAGTGCAAGATGCTCACCGGGATCGACGATCACTCCCGGTTCGTCGTCATCGCCACCGTCGAACGGTGCTCAAGCAGTGGCGCGGCCTGGCCACTCGATATGACAAGACCGCCACCATCTACCTGGCCGCGCTCCATCTCGCGGGCATCTTCATCTGGTCCGCACGCTGACGCGAAGTCGCCGTGAGGACAGAATGATCTCGTGCTTCCTCCTCGACTGCTGTGGTGCAATCCTCGGCCCATCCCCCCGCTCAACCGGCGTGAGCCGGTGACGCAGATCGTCCGTGACCCCGGCTTCTACGAGCCGACTGATGAGGACGACTGCACGACGTTCTGGTACTTCTGCCAGTCCCATGACCGCGTCTACCGGCACGAGGCTTGCGGAGAAGGACCGCATCTTGTGGTCTTGCACTGCAAAGAGCACGGGCCCGAGAACATGTGGCCACAGCCGCTCATGCTGATGTTCCCCGAGGGGTTCGATCCCCTCCTGAGCGACGCGCAACTGGACTGGGTGCGGGCAGAGGACGACGCCGTCTAAGCATGATCCGAAAGAGATGCTCTAGCCCCACGCCGCAGCGAACACGTCGCCTGCGCGAGCGGCGATCGGGTGCTAGGCGCTGGCGAAGTCAGCTTCTACCGCGACGCCGGACGCTGGGCGGTGAACGAGGTCAGCAACCAGTCGACCGGCTACTGCCCGGACGTTGCCTCATGGCCGGCTGTCGAACAGGACGTACACCACAGCTGTGAACACCGCCCGTGGGAAGGTTCCACCGTGGCTCGTGACGGACGACTTGTGGGTGCGGATCGAGCCGCTGCTTCCGGTGCGGTCCCGGCGGGTGCGGAATCCGGGCCGACTGCCGCTGGATGACCGCCTGTGCATGCAAGGAATCTTGTTCGTGCTGCACACCGGCATCCAGTGGGAGTGGCTGCCGCAGGAGCTCGGGTTCGGCTCCGGGATGACGTGCTGGCGCCGGCTGCGGGACTGGAAACGAGGCCGGTATATGGGAGCGGCTGCACCAGGTGCTGCTGACCGAGCTGCATCAGGCCGGGAAGCTGGACTGGTCCCGGGCGGTGATCGACGGCTCGTACCGGCAGGCACGTCGGGGCGGCCCAAAACCGGGCCGAGCCCGGTCGACCGCGTCAGACCGGGCTCGAAACACCACGTGATCACCGACGCGCACGGCACCCCATTGGCCGTCACACTCACCGGCGGCACCCGGCACGACGTCACGCAGCTGTTGCCTCTGCTCGACGCGATACCCCACATCAAGGCCGCACCGGCCGGCCCCGGCAGCTGCTCGCCGACCGCGGCTACGACTACGACAAGTACCGCCGCCTGCTGTGGTAGCGAGGCATCAAGCCGGTCATCGCCCGACGCGGCACACCGCACGGCTCCGGACTCGGCACCGTCAGCTGGGTCGTAGAGCGTACGAACGCCTGGATCCACGGCTTCCGCCGCCTACGGATCCGCTGGGAGATACGCGACGACATCCACGAAGCGTTCCTCACCCTCGGATGCGCACTCATCTGCTGGCGACGCCTGAAGTCATTGCGATA
>NZ_JBEZLR010000148.1:0-17981 GCF_040652275.1 Streptomyces sp. NPDC048275 | reverse complement strand
CTCGCGGCTACGCGCGTGAGCACGGACGGCTCGACGCTGTAGACCTTGGCCTGGTGCCGTTGCTGGTCCAGCCGGCGGCCGAGCGCGAAGTCCTGGTAGCGGGCGCGGTAGGAGGGGTCAGGTTCGCTGGGCGGCTGTTGTAGCGGCACAGGGGTGTGGGTCCGTGGATGCCGAGGGTGGCCAGGAGGTGTCGTTGGTGGAGGTGGAACGACCAACCAACAGAACTGATCAACACCAACGAGACCAACCCAGAGCGCGAAACCCGCAGTTCACGGGCCCACCCAGCCCTGGCCCGCAAGCAACGCCAAGCACCTCGCCGGCACACAGCACACCGCCGGACCCAACCAGCCAATTGATCAGCCCAGTTCAACACCCGAGACACCGATCAGAAAGAACGAACCGCGACAGCATGTTGGCCGGCGGAATACTTGATTCCCGGGACGGCAGAATGCGTAGTCTGATGATTCTTTTGGTTCCGGAACCGGGGCCACGAGTTCCGGAGGCTGTGTTGACGACCGAACCGCGTATCCCGCCGGAAGCCCTTCAGCCCGTGTCGGTACCGAGCTGGCTGGACCAAGTCCGCGATGCACTCGCTGATCCGGCGGGTGGCCACGACGGGCTGGGGTACTCCACTGCTGAGGTGCCCTTCGCCGCGGTCCACCACTGGCATGCCGGTGCGGTGGCGGATCTGATCAGTGAGGCGGTGGCCCGACACGGCGTGGATGCGGCCCCGCATGACGCCTTGCGCGCAGTGCACGCACGCGCGGCAGCCGGTGAACCGATCGGCGAGGGCGTCTGGTCGGCGGTGCTGGAACCGGCGTTGCGCGAGGTGTACCGACTGGCCTATCCCCGCGAACAAGTGCACTCCCGGGCTTCGTCGGCCGCGGCCTCCTTCGCGCGCTCGCGCGGTTGGTCCGAGGACGAGGCCGAACGCTACGGCGAGACCTATGCGTGCATGAACACCGAGGTGAGCGAGCGCGTACACGCCGAGGCCAACGCGATCGCGAACGCTGCCGCGTACACCGTGGCCTTTGCTTCCAGGGATGCGGAGGACTACGCCCGCGCCTGGCCCTTCGCCGTGGTGCAAGCCTGGATCGCCGCGTACGCGGGAGCGGCGGCCGGCACGGACGGGCCAGCCGCCCAGGAGGCCCGTGTGCGCCTTCGGGACGGCCTCGCCGACACGGTGAGGCGCGCCACGGCGTGAGCAGGTGACCGGTGAGGCGTCGTGCACGGACCCCACGGTCCGTGCACGACGCCTCCTCTGGTCGCGCCGTCAGCCCTTGACGGGGCCGCCGTTGATGGCGAGGCGCTGGCCGTAGCGGGCGTAGGGGTAGTAGTCGTACGTCGCATGGTGCTGAACGCAGCGGTTGTCCCAGAAGACGAGGGTGCCCGGGGTCCAGCGAACGCGGCAGTGCAGGATCGGCCTGCAAGCGATGGTGTCGAAGAGCATGTTGAGCAGGGCCTGGCTCTCCTGGGCGGCGAGCTGCGGGACGCGGCTGGTGTAGGCCTTGTTGACGTAGAGCAGCTTACGGTCGGTCTCGGGGTGCCGGGCGACGAGCGGATGCTCGCTCTTGGGGGTGACGTAGTCCGCGGGCGGGGTGTAACCCGCCAGGGCCTGGGCGCCGTCGTGGATGGCGGTGAGCGGGTCCAGCAGGGAGCGCATGGTCGGCGAGAGCATGTCGTAGGCGAGGTGCATGTTGGCGAAGAGGGTGTCGCCGCCGCAGCCCGGCTCGGGGATCTCGGTGATGTAGAGCATCGACCCCAGCGACGGTTCGGCGTCGGCGGTGCCGTCGGCGTGCCAGCCGTTGCCTGCCACGTTCGCCGCGGCCGACGTCGTGCGGATCTCCAGGATGTAGGGGTCGCCCTCGGGCGGCGGCGGGTTGACGGGACGCAGCTCGCCGAAGGCGGCGGCGAAACGCTTGTGGTCCTCGACGGTGATCGTCTGATCGCGGAAGACGAGGACGTGGTGATCGCGGAAGGCGGTGCGTATCTCGTCCAGTTGCTCCGCCGAGATCTTCTTCGACAGGTCGACGCCTGAGACCTCCGCGCCCAGAACGGGGGTGATCCGTTCGACCGTGAGCGTGCGGTAGGGGTGCACGGGACGCGTGGTCACCGCTTCCAGTGCTTCGCGTTCGTATGACTCCATGACATCCTCCAGAGGGGGGGTTTACAGGCCTCGGTCGAGCAGTTCGGCGAGGATGATGCGGCCGAAGGCGAGGTTGCCGTGGATCTCGTCGTCTGCCTCGCACAGCTCGGGGCGTTGCAGTCCGTCCGGACCCGTGGTCCGGCGGCGCAGCTCCACGACCTCGACCCCGAGCTCCGTCACGGCCAGCCGGATGCGCTCCTGCGCGGCCATGAACACCGCCGGATCGGACTGGCCGGGGACCCGCTGCGGCGGCATTACCGCGAGGACACGCAGTCCGAGGCCCACGGCGTGTTCGTAGAAGGCGAGGGCGTCACGGACAGTGGCGCGCACGATGGCGCCGAACAGGGGGGCGGCGAGGAAACCCGGCGGGACGGCACCCGAGCGGTCGCGGTAGAGGTCCCAGTTCTCCCGCAGCGCGACGAAGTGCGCGCAGAAACCGAACGTCGCGACCATCGGGATGCCCAGCCCGGCGAGGGCGTCGACGCCGAGTTCCTTGAGGAAGCGGCGGTAGTGCTCCTCGGCCTCGTCGGACCGGAAGACGACGTCGGTCCCGCCGGGGGTGTCGCGGGTGGTGAAGAAGCTGTCGGTGAACTCCCGGCCGGCACCCATGGGGCCGCCCTGGAACGGAATGCCGGCTTTCTGGGCCGCTCGTCCGATCGGTCCCGCGTGGGAGTCGCCGAGCAGCAGGAACCTAGCGGGGGCTGTAGTAGTCAAGGACGGCGTCCTCACAGGCGGCATCTCCTGGACGGGCAGCGGTGTCGCGGGCGGACTGCGGTTGCGTGGGGCGGTGGTGGAGCCCGGCCACGAAGTGCCGCATCACGAAGTCGACTCCCTCGGGGGTCACGGTGCGCTGGTTCGGGCCGAAGAACCTGCCGCCGAAGACCGGGCCGGTGATGAGCTCGTAGGACGGGAAGTAGTCGACGTCCGGGTCCTCCAGGGCGAGCTGCCCGGCGACCGCGCGCAGCACGGACTTGGTGTAGCCGTTGGCGGGCAGCGCGTGGCCGCCGGTGGCTGTCGCGGTCAGCGGCTGCGGTGACACCGTCAGCAGGATGCGCAGGCCGGGGTTGACCAGGCGCGCCATCGCGATCGCCTCGGTCATGTCCCGGTGCGCTTCGGCGAAGGTGAAGTTGTGCAGGGTGTACCGCTCGGCGTCGAAGGTGCCGCGGACGGTGCCGGGGCAGGTGGGGTGCACGGTGCCGTCGGTGGCGTCGCGCCATGCCTCCGTGAGGCCCATGGTGAAGACCAGGCAGCTCGCCGTGGTGACGGCGGTGCGGACGGCGGCCAGAGTGACCTCACGTGCCTGCAGCATCTCGGCGGGGGAGGTGAAGCCGCCGGGTTCGATCGCGGGGCGGTACGGGTCGACGCAGCGGTCGCCGTCGGTCCAGGCCTCCTCGGGCGGCTGTGCGTGGCCGAGGGCCCACGACAGCCACTGGCGTAGGACGGCGGGCGTGTAGATGTTGCCGGTGCGGAAGGAGAAGGCACCGTAGCCGCGTTCTTGGCGCTGCTGCTTGGTCAGGCCGGGCGGGGCGGGTTCGGCGTCTAGCCAGTTCATGCCCGAGTCCAGCAGGGCCCGGCCGATCTGCGCGGCGAAGCAGGAGCCCGCGGTGACGACCGGGTCGTCCTGACCCAGGGCGAACTTGGGTGTCCAGACGTCCTCGATGTCCAGCGGGTCCGGCTCGGCGACTGCGGGCCGCCAGAACGACCGGACGGGCAGGGACTGGTAGGGGTTCACTGGGCGCGCTCCGATTCTTGCTCGCGGCGGGTCCGGGCACCGGCTACCGGGTCCGCCAGCGTTGCCGTGATGGTCTCGGCCACCGTGTACACATGGGGTGGCGCGACGATGCCGTAGTGGTCGATGGGCAGGGACCGCCGTACGGCGGAGGGGGGCAGACAGGCACTCCACTGCTGGTCCGTCTCCTGCGGGTCGCCGGGTGCGGGCATACCCGCCGTGGGCTGTTCGGCCAGCCACAGGAACGTGGGGATGAAGGCGAGCGGCCGCACCCGGTGCTCGCCCAGGCTGCGCAGGTTCGCCCGGCAGCAGCGGGCCAGCCTTTCGGCGTACGCCTGCGCGTGTTCTGCCGACATCGATGAGACGTCGGTGCCGAGTTCGGCGGCGAACACCTTCTCGAGGTGGGTCTCGTCGTAGGCGGCGACCAGCGCGTCCGCCTGCGGCGGCGGCGGGTCCATCAGGTAGAGCGCCTCCAACGGCTGCCCGGTCGACTCGGCCAGGCCTGCCATCTCCATGGCCACCCGGGCACCGTAGGACCAGCCGGCCAGGTGGAGCCGGTGGTCGGAGCCGCCGAAGTGGTCACGAAGTTCTGCGTCGTAGTGACGGGCGCGTTCGGCCAGTGACCACGCGGGCATCGCGGGGTCGCGGAGTGCCGGATCGGCGATGAGGCACACGGTCGGAGCGGGCCCGAGCGCTGCCACCAGGGACCGGTAGGCCTGGATGTCTCCGCCCACGGGGTGCACCAGGCACAGGACAGCCGAGCCGGTTCCCTCCTGCCAGATGTCGAGGACGACCTGGGAGGCGATGTTCCGGGCCGCCCTGGCGGTGGGCTCGGCGGGGGTGAGGGCCGTCTCGATGTGTTTGAGGATCTCGGTGAGGCTGGCCCGGTGGCTGAAGGAGGCCAGGTCGAATTCGACGCCGTAGTCGTCCTCGATCTGGGCGATCAGGCTGAGCAGGGTCAGCGAGTCGGCGCCAAGGTCGTACAGGGAGTCGTCCGGGTCCAGTTCGTCCACGCCGAGCAGGTCCTGGATCACGCGGGCCATGGCGCCGGCTCGCTCCTCGGCACTGTCCGTGTCCGAGGAACCCGCCTCGCCGTCCGCGTCGTGCGCCGGCCCGGACCGCGCGGTGAGCGGTTCCGCCCGGCCGTCGGCGGAGGGGGCGTAGAACGCGCGGGAGACATCGATGTCGGTGGTGGAGACGAGAAGCTGCGGCAGTCGCAGGGCCAGGGCGTGGGCGAAGACCGCCTTGCCTTCCTCGATCGTCAGACCGACCTCCAGGTGGGCCTGGTGGCGGCTGTCCGTGTTCAGGACCCGGGTCGCCATTCCGGTCTCGCGCCAGACGTCCCAGTCGATGCCGATCCGGGCGGTCGTCTCCGTCTCGCCAGCGCGGTGGTGGGCGAAGCCGTCAAGCAGGCTCGCGCCGGCCGCGTAGTCGCTCTGGGCGACGCCGCCGAGCAGGGCGGACATCGAGGAGCAGTAGACCGCGATCTCCGGGTGGAAGGTCTCGATCAGGTGCTCCACGACGAGGGCGCCGTTCTCCCGGGCCGCGGCGGCGTCGCGCATCGCGGTGGCGTCGCGGCGTACGAGCAGCCCGCCGAATCCGAGCCCGGCCGCGTGGATCACGCCGTCCAGCCGTGGAGTGTGCTCGGCGACGGCCGCCACGACCTCGTGCACGGGCAGGTCCGCCAGGTCCGCTGCGACGAGGCCGACGCGGTCGGCCCAGTGGGTCAGTTCCGCGGGCAGCTGCGGATTCCTCGACAGCAGCAGGACACGGCCGCCAGTGTGCTCCAGCAGCCAGGCGGCGATGGCGCTGCCTATGCCACCCGTGCCGCCCAGTACCAGATGGACCGTGTCCTCACCGGACGGTGCGAGGGGCTGCGTGCCGGACGGCGCCGGCACGGGCGTGGTGCCCGGTCGCCACCAGTAGCCCTGGCGCAGCGCGAGCTGCCGGGGCAGAGCCGGGCTGCCGGGATGCCCGGCTCGGCGTGCTTCGGCGACGGCCGAGGCCACGTGTTCGGCCCAGCGGGTGAGGTCGCCGTCGGGGAGGTCCAGCCAGTGGCCGTCCAGGGCACTCTCCTGGGGGGCGACCTCGACCGGCCCGGCAAGGAGCGCCAGTTCGGGCCTGTCCACTGTCCCGGCCACGGGCCGGGCGCCGTACGACAGCCACCACACGCGCGGGGAACCGGTCCGGCCGGCCAGCGCCTGGGCCAGGGCCGCAGTGGTGTCCAGGCAAGCGTGGCGGGCGTGTTCCAGCGCGCCGGGACCGATGGGGCCCGTCACACCCAGGGGCAGCGCGTGCACCCACTCCGCGTCGGCCAGGGCATCGCCGGTCCCGTCCTCGAACAGCGCGTCGAGCAGCAGGCGCAAGGACGCCGGGTCGGCCGGGTCGGCCTCGAAGACGTCGGGTCCCCTGCGGGCGAAGGTGCTGGACGGGTGCACCCGCACCACCCGCGACGCCACGGCCTCGAAGGGCGCGATCGCCGTCTGTGGCACGGCCTGCGCGACGACGAGCACGACGGACGCACGGCCTGCCGGTGCTGTGGTGCTCGTGGTGGCGGCGCGGCGCAGCCGGACCCAGTGCGGCTGGTGCAGCCAGTCGGCCTGCGGAAGCCGCTGGGGTTCCGCGGCCGCGGCCTTGGGCGTGCGGTCGAAGTCGTACTCCGCGAGCGCGAAGGACGGGGGCGGGAAGTCCCAGGGCGCCGGGGCCGGGCCCGTCTGCCAGTCGACGAGCCTTCCGGCAGTCCAGTCCTCGGCGATGTCGTGAGCCGTGCGGCCGACAGTCAAAACCGTCGCGGCGTCCGGGTCCGCGATGCCGTGCGGGACCTGTCCCGCGGCCACCGCGCGCAGCCAGCGCACGGCGGCCGCAGCGTCCGCGGCGGGTGCCGCGGTCCGCAGGCGGCGGGCCGCACGTCCGGCCTGCAGGTGGCGTAGCACGGACTCGTACAGCTCGGGCCGCAGTTGGAGGTAGTCGGCGATCCGGGCGGCGTCGGCGGCGAGGGCGTCCGCGCTGGAGGCGGACAGCACCAGGCACTTCGGTACCTCGCCGATTGCGGCGGTGCCGGTCTCGGTGTCCTGTTCCAGGATGACGTGGGCGTTGGTGCCGCCGATCCCGAAGCTGCTGACAGCGGCCACCCGTTCGCGTCCCTCTGGCCAGGGCGTGGTCCGGGTCGGGACGTGGAAGGGGGTGGGGTCGGGGCCGATCTCCGGGTTGAAGCCACGGAAGTTGATGTTGGGCGGGACGCTCCCGTGGTGCACGGCGAGGGCGGCGCGCACGAGGCCCACCACACCGGCAGCCGCGCCCATGTGGCCGAGCTGGCTCTTGACGGAGCTGAGCGCGCAGCGACCGGACTCGCTCACGTCGAACGCCTGGCGTAGCGCGCCCACTTCAATGGGGTCGCCCAGCCGGGTACCGGTTCCATGCGCCTCGACGTAGCCGAGGTCGGCGCCGGTGCGTTTGGCGCGGGCCAGGGCGGTGCGGATCACCTCGCGCTGCCCGGCCAGGGACGGCGCGGTGTAACTCATCTTGGCCGCGCCGTCGTTGTTGATCGCCGAACCTGTGATCACTGCGTAGACGGTGTCGCCGTCGCGCCGTGCCTGCCGCAGCGGTTTGAGGACCACGGCGCCGACACCGCTCGCGCCGACGGTCCCGGTCGCGTCGTCGCTGAAGGGCCGGCAGCTGCCGTCCGCGGAGAAGATGTGCTGCGGGCGGTAGCGGTAGCCGCCGGTCAGGCCGGGGTCGATGAGCACGCCTCCGGCGAGCATCACCTCGGCCTCGCCCTGCCGGAGCATGCCGGCCGCGAGGTGCACGGCGACCAGGGAACTGGAGCACGCCGTCTGGGCGCTGAAGGCGGGACCGGTCAGCCCGAGGTGGTAGGCCACCTTGGTGGCCAGGAAGTCCTTCTCGTGGTGCAGGGCGAGCTGGAAGCCGTCGGGTAGCCGGCCGGGATCCGCCTCGCGCAGCATGGACTGGAAGTAGGTGTTCTCCCCGGCACCGGCCACCAGGCCCACGCGCGTGGTCGACGTGTCCGCGACGCCGGCGTGTGCCAGGGCCTGCACGCAGGCCATCAGCAGGTGACGCTGTTGGGGGTCCATCAGGCGCGCTTCTTGAGGGCTGATGCCGAAGTGGCCCGGGTCGAAGTCGAGCATCCCGTCGAGCGTGCTGTGCGCGCCGATGACGCCCTCCGGGGCGTCGACACGGCGGATGCCGGTACCGCCCGAGACCACCAGGTCCCAGAAGGTCGCCAGGTCCGGGGCGCCGGGTACCCGTACCGCCATGCCGACGACCGCGATCGGTTCGTCGGGATCCGGGGTTCCGCCCTCGCGCGTGGCCGGTGCGGCAGGTGTCCGGGTGCCGGGGAGGTCGTCCGCGGCGAGGTGGCGGGCCAGGGAGCGGACAGTGACGTGCTCGAACAGGTCCGCGACGCTGAAGCGCATGCCGAGTTCCGTGGTGCAGCGCAGATGGAAGCGCATGAGAGTGAGGCTGGAGGCACCCGCCTCGAAGAAGGTCTGGTCTGGTTCGATCGTCGCCCCGGTGACTGCCTCGAAGGCGGCGGTGAGCCGCTCCTCCTCGGTCGACAGTTCGGTGCGGGCGACCGCCGAGCGACGTATCTCCTCGCCCGGTGCCCCAAGCGCCGCCTTCCGGTCCAGCTTGCCGCTGGGGGTGCGGGGCAGCGTCCCCAGTCTCCGGAAGCGGTCCACGCGGACGTAGGAGGGCAGCAGCGCGGAGAGATGGGAGGTCAGGTCGTCGGCGGACGGGGACTCGCCACGGAACTCCAGGCAGGCCGTCAGCCGGTCGCCGTCACGCGCGACGATGGCGTTGACCACCGCCGGATGGCGCAGCAGGGCTGCCTCGACGGAGCCGAGTTCCAGCCGGTGCCCGCTCAGTTTGATCTGTTGGTCGTCGCGGCCCGCGTAGTGCAGCAGGCCCTCGCGGTCGAACCACGCCCGGTCTCCACTGCGGTAGAACAGGCCCTCGCCGGGCATCTCGACGAAGCGGGTGTCGTCGACGGGTTTGTCGAGGTAGCAGCGGGTGGTCATGGTGCCGCCTATCAGCAGCTCGCCGGTGCACCCGGGCGGAACCGGGTCGCCCTGGGCGTCCACCACGCGTAGGTCGGCGCCTGCCACGGGGCGGCCGATGGCGGGCCGCTCGGGCCACTGATGCGGGTCGCCCTCCAGGCACAGGGCACTGACCACATGCGTCTCGGTCGGCCCGTAGTGGTTGAACAGGCGGGCGTCGGGCAGTTCGGCGAACCAGCAGCGGATGGTGTCCGTGCACACCAGTTGCTCGCCCGCGGTGACCACCTCGCGCAGCCGGGAGGGGAACCTGCCCAGGCGTACCCCGTACTCGGCGAGCAGTTGCAAGGCCACGTAGGGCATGAAGATCCGCTCGGTCCCCGCAGCCTCAAGCCGTTCCAGGAGCGCGGGGGCGTCCTGGCGCCACTCGGGGCGTATGAGCTGGAGGCTGCCGCCGGTGCACAGCGTTCCGAAGATCTCCTGGAAGGACACGTCGAACGCCAGCATCGAGAACTGCTGGGTGGCCGCCGAGGCGGTCAGGCCGCCGGGACCGGACTGCCACTGGATCAGGTCGCACAGGGTGCTGTCGGAGATCTGGACGCCCTTGGGGACGCCGGTGGAGCCGGAAGTGAACAGCGTGTACAGCGGTCGGGTGCCGTCGTGTGTGCGTCCGTCGTACGGTGCGCTCGCGACGTCGCCCTGCTGTGGCGCCGGGTCCGTCAGGGCGACGAGGTGACGCACCACGCCGTCCGGGAGCAGCGTGTCCAGCGCTGGCGCGCCATCGGGCGTGACGAGGACGCACAGCGGGTCGACCCGCTCCAGGACGCGGCGCAGCACCTCGACCGGGTAGGAGGGGTCGAGGGGGACGGCGGTGACGTTCAGGCGCGCCAGCGCCAGCAGGGCCACCACATGCTCGGCGGACGGGTCCAGGTACAGCACCACCCGGCAGGGGCTGCCGTCGGCCGGGATCGGGTAGCGGTCGGCCAGGTCCGCGGCGAGGGCCGCGGCGAGGGCGTCGAGCGCCGCGTAGCTCAGGGTGCTCCCGTCGGCCGTGACCACGGCGGGGGCGTCCGGGGTGCGGGCGACCTGCCGTGCGAAACCCTCGGCGATCGTGGTGAAGCCCGGTTCCGGGACAGGCCCGCGCCCGTGCTCCGGCAGGGACCGCCGGTACGGCGCGACCAGCTCCCGCGCGGTGGACCGGCCACCGGACGCGAGCGCGTCCACGCCCCGCCGGAACAGTTCGGCCATCGCCTGGACGGCCTCGCCGGTGAATCGGTCCTCGGCGTACTCCCACAGCAGGTCGAGTCCGTCGGGATGCTCGACCACGGAGACCGTCATCGGGCACTTGGCCTCCGACGCGGCCCACCACAGGGGGCGCTGGACGCAGCCGGGCAGCCGCAGCCCCCCGAAGTCGGTGTTCTCCAGGACGAACAGGAGATCGAACGGGGTGCCGTCGCCGACGGCCTCCCAGCCGGTCAGCACGTCCGCTAGCGCCACGTCCTGGCGTCGCAGCACCTGCCCCGTGCCGGTCCCTGTGCGGGCGAGGTGCGAGCGAAGGTCCTCACCGGGCGCGACGGTCACGGGCAGCAGCACGGTGTTCGCCATCATGCCCACGCTGTCCTCGAACTCGCGTACCGGGCGGTTGGCGACCGGGGTGGCGATGCGCGGGCGGACCAGGCCGGTCACGCCGTACAGGCTCCAGGAGAACACGCTCAGCAGCACCTGGAAGCGGGTCAGCCCGAGCTCGGCGCAGAGCTGGTCCACCTTGGCCCGGCGTACGACGTCGAGTGACGTGTGCAGCAGCCGCGCCCGCGGTGCCGGATCCGCATGCTGGGCGGGCAGCGGCTCCTGGGGCTCCTCCAGGCCCTCGTAGTACGCCAGGAGTTCGTCGCGCTGTGCCTGGTAGGCCGCAGTCGCGAACCAGTCGCTCTGCCAGGCGGCGAAGTCCAGTGGGTTCGGAGCCGGTGCCGTGTTCCGGCCGGTTTCGGCGTCGGCGTCGGTGGTCTCGGCGTAGTCGGCGGACAGGTCCTGCAACAGGATGCTCAGTGACCAGCCGTCGACGGCGATGTGGTGCAGGTGCAGCAGAAGCGTTCCGCCGCCGTCACGGGGCAGCCAGCAGGCCCGGAGCATACGGGGGACGGCGAGGTCGAAGGGCTCGGCGAAGAAGGCGTCGGCGAAGGCGTGCGCTTCTTCCTCGTCCCATGCCTGCTGTGTGCCCGGCTCGTGCCAGGGGTCGTACGGTTCGCCGACTGTCTGCCGGAGTCCCTGAGGCCCGAGGGCGAAGCCTGCCCGCAGTGCCGCATGGCGTGCCACCAGGGTCCGCAGCGCCCGCCGGAGGGCAGCGGTGTCGACGGGCCCGTCCACGCGGAAGGCCTGGTTGACGGAGTACGCCCGGGAGGCCGGTGCGCGGCGCTGCAACAGCCACAGCCGCTGCTGCTCGCTCGTGGCGGGCGCCGAGTGGGCACCGGCGACCGTCGGTGCCGGGTAGGAGCTTTCCTCGCCGGGGCCAGCCGTGGTGACGGCCTGGGCGATTGCGGCCAGGTCGCTGTGGAGGACGGTCGCCTGCGTCAGGTCGCAGCCCCACCGCTGGCGGATGGCGAAGCAGAACCGCAGGGCCTTCAATGAGTCGCCGCCGCTGGCCATCCACCGGTCACCGAGCCCGAGGCCGGTGGTACCCAGGATCTCCTCGGCCAACTTCAGAACCTTACGCTCCGTTTCCGTCGCGGCCGGTCCGTCGGAGGCGGCCGACCGCCAGGGCCAGTCGGCCTGCTGCAGCAGCGCGGCCTGGTCGACCTTGCCATTGGCGTTGAGCGGCAGCTCCTCCACGAGATGGACCTGGTGCGGGCGCATATAGACGGGCAGGTGGGCTGCGAGGTGGCTGTCGAACTCCTCGTAGGACAGCTCCTGTTGCAGGACGACGAACGCCAGCAGTTCGTTCGGCCCCTCCTGGCCCGCGCGGCGTGTGCACACGTAGGCCCGCCGGACCGCCGGGTGGGCGAGAACGTGCCGTTCCACCTCGCCGGGCTCGATCCGGAAGCCGCGGACCTTGACCTGGCGGTCGGTTCGTCCGACGTACTCCACCCGGCCCTCGTCGTCGGCTCGTACGAGGTCACCGGTGCGGTAGTACCTCTCCTCGCCGCCATCGAGCCATGCGAGCCGCACGAAGCGCCGCTCGGTCTCCTCGGGGAGGTTGCGGTACCCGACCGCAAGTCCGGCACCGCTCAGCAGGAGTTCGGCGACCTCACCGGGCGCTGCGACCCTCTCCTGGCCCGGCACGACCAGGACGGCATCGGTCTGCGGCAGGGGCCGGCCGATCGGCACCACGTCACCGTCGAAGTCCCGCGGGATCGGATGGCACAGGGCGAAGGTGGTGGACTCCGTCGGCCCGTAGATGTTGAACAGACGGGTGCCGCTTTCGGCGTTGTCCTGGTACCAGCGGCGCATCACCTGGGGGTTGAGCTGCTCACCGCCCACCAGAACCTCGTCGGCCGCGGCGAAGCAGTCCGGCACGGCCGTGACCATCGCGTTGAACAGTGCGGTCGTGATGAAGACGGTGTCCACCCGCTCGCGCCGCAGTGCCGCGGCGAGCCGCTCGGGGGTCTGCACGTCCCTGTCGCGCAGGACCACGCAGCAGCCACCGGTCAGCAGGGGTGCCCAGACCTCGAAGCTCAGCGCGTCGAACGCCGGATTCGCCAGACAGGAATAGCGCAGGCCGGGCTCGACACGGATGTAGCCGGGTCGTGCCAGCCGCATGACTCCGGCGTCGCGGACCTCGACGCCCTTGGGCCGTCCGGTCGTTCCGGAGGTATAGAACAGGAAGGACACCTCGTCGGCGGCGGGCGGCGCCTGCACGGTGGCCGCGGCCTCCGGGAGTTCGGGCAGCAGAGTGTCCACGGCAAGCGTCTTCATGCCCTGCGGAAGCTCGGTGACGCTCTCGGGGGCGGCGTACACCAGGGCGGCCGCTCCGGAATCCTTCAGGATGAAGAGGCGGCGTTCGGCGGGGCTCTGTGTGTCCAGCGGCACCACTTGGGCACCCAGCCGCAGAATGCCCAGCATCACGCAGACCAGTCGCCACGAGCGCGGCAGCGCCACCGCCACGGCCTGCCCGGGTGTCAAGCCCTGGCGGCCCAGTGCCTCGGCCACGGCGGCGGCCGCGGCGTTCAACGTTGCGTAGTCCAGCCGTACGTCGCCGTCGGCGACCGCATCCGCCTGCGGTGAGCGCAGGGCCTGGCGGTGTATCTCGAGGGCGAGCCCGACCGGTGCGCTCAGGTCCTCGGCCACGTCGGCGGGGGAAGTTTCGACGCGCGGTTTCATCATGCCTCCGACATGCCAGAAAGTGTCGTGCGCTCCGTCTCGGTTTCGCCCGGGCCGGCTGCCAGCCGGTCCAGTTCGGCGGCGAGGACGGCGGCAACGCGTGGTAGTTCGTCGCTCTCCAACATGTCCCAGTGACCGCAGGCCACCGGCTCGACCACGAATTGACCGCTGACGCGGCGCCGCCAGAACGCGCGCAGGCGGGCGGCCGCACCGTCGCCGTCCTCGTCCTCCACGGCCGTCGCCTGCATCAGCACGACACGGGCCGGCGACTCGGGTACGGCGTAGTCGCGCGTCGTCTCGCGGTGGTGGTTGTAGACGGTCAGGTACCGGGCTACCTGGTCGTCGTCGATGCCCGGGTACATGCCGTTGAAGCGCACCAACTTCTCCCGGAACTCTTCCATGCCGACCGGCGCGATCGCGGCGCGCTGCTCCGCGTCATCCGCGCCATGGGTGTCGAGCAGGACCACGCTCACCCTCTCGTGTCCGGCCGCCACCAGGTGGCGGCCCATTTCGTACGCGATCAGGCCGCCGTAGGAAAGCCCGCACAGCACCAGTGCCTCGTCCGGGCGGGGACCGACGAGCCGCAGGTACTCCTGGGCCATCGCCTCGACACCGGGCAGGGTGGACTCGCCGGGGTTGATGCCGGGCGCCTGAAGTCCCACCACGCCGACGTCGTCGGGCAGCGCCGTGGACAGCGGCAGGTAGCAGAACGCGGTGCCGCCGGCGGGATGCACGCACACCACGCGCTGCCGGCCGCTGCCGACGCGGAACTCCACCAGGCTGCTGAGCTCCGCAGACTGCGAGGCCTCGGCGCTGTTGCTGCGCACCCGCTCGGCGAGCGACTCGATGGTGGGGTGCAGCATGACGTCCCGGACCGGCAGCATCACGCCGAGTTCCTCCTGGACGGCGGACGCCATCTTGATCGCCGAGATCGACGTGCCGCCGAGCTCGAAGAAGTTGTCGCCGATTCCGACGTCCGGCTGCAGCAGCACCCGCCGCCAGATCCCGTACAGCGCCATCTCGACGTGGTCGCGGGGCGCGGCCGTGTTGACCCGCTCGGAGCGGGCCCCGGCCGCGGCGCGCAGCACGGCTGTCCGGTCCACCTTGCCATTGCGGTTCAACGGCAGCCGCGGGAACTCGGCCACCACGACGGGGATCATGTAGTCCGGCAGACGGTCCTTGAGGGCCGCGCGCCACTCGTACGCCGTCCGCGTGACGTCGGCGTCACATCCCACGCCGGCGACCAGGTGGGGGCCGCCCGGTGTGTCGCGGTCGGCCAGCACCACGACCTCCCGCACGCCGGGCACCGCCAGCAGCGCTGCCTCGACCTCGCCGGGTTCGATGCGGAAGCCGCGCAGCTTGAGCTGGTCGTCGCGGCGGCCGACGTACTCGGCGTTGCCGTCCGGCAGCCAGCGCGCCAGGTCGCCGGTGCGGTAGACGCGTTCGCCAGGCACGAACGGGTCGGGTACGAAACGCCCGTCGGTGAGGTCGGACCGGTTCAGATATCCGCGGGCCAGGCTCGCTCCGCCGATGTAGACCTCACCGGGAACACCCACCGGTACCGGGCGCATGCGGTCGTCGAGCAGGTACAGGCGTGTGCCGCGCAGCGGCCGCCCGATGGGACACGACCGCTCGTAGGGCTGCGGGTCGGTGTAGGCGGTGGAGTAGAGCGTCGCCTCGGTCGGGCCGTAGCCGAAGCAGATGCGCAGGCCGGGCAGCAGCTCGCGCATGCGGTGCAGGGCGCTTTCGGGCAGGGACTCCACTCCGGTGAGGAGCTGACGCAAGGCCAGCCCGGCCAGTCGCGTGGCCGGGTCCTCGTCGATCCACAGGACGTAGGACGGAGGCAGGAACGCCTGGGTGACCTTGCGTTCGCGCAGCCAGCCCATCAGCGCTCCGGGGTCGCCCCGGAGCTCGTCGGGAACCATATGGAGCACCGCTCCGGTGGTCAACGGTACGAGGATCTCGTGCACCGACGCGTCGAAGCCGATGTTCGACCAGGCCGAAGACGCCTCACCGGGGGCGTCTCCCATGAGTTCACGCCAGTGGTCGAAGAGATTGACGACGCTGCCGTGCGTCACCGCCACGCCCTTGGGGCGGCCGGTCGATCCCGAGGTGTAGATGACGTAGGCGAGCCGGGTGGGGTCCGCGTCGACGCCCGGCGCTTCGTCGTGCGTTCCCTCGGCCTCCACCTTCGCCAGGTTCTCCCACAGCTGCCGGTCGTCGCCCGCGGTGTCCGCCTGGTCGGTCAGCACGAGTACCGGTGCGGCGTCGCTCACCATGGCAGTGAGCCGTTCCGAGGGCTGTCCGGGGTCGAGGGGCAGGTAGGCGGCCCCGGCCTTGAGGATGCCGAGCACGCCGACGACGAGTTCGGCCGTGCGTCCAGCGTGTAGGCCCACCACGCGGTCGGGCCCGACACCGCGGGCGATCAGCGCGCCGGCGAGCCGGTTGGCCCGGCGGTCCAGCGTCGCGTAGTCCAAGTCTGCGTCCCCGGCCACCACCGCGGGCTGCTGCGGCCGTTCGCGCACCTGCGCCGCGAACCGCTCCAGCAGGCCCGCCGATGCCGGTACGCCCGGCACGGCCGTGGCGGGCCCTGCGCTGAAGGTGGCGAGGAGTTCCCGCTGCTCGTCCTCGTCCAGCAACGTCAGGTCGGCGATCTCGGCTTCGGGCCGTTCGGTCATCAGGCGCAGCACGCGGAGGAACTGGCGTACGTACCGCTCGACGGTCGCCCGGTCGAAGAGCGCCACCGCGTAGTCGATCTCCCCGGTGATGTGTCGGCCCTCGTCGGCCAGGGCCAGGACCATGTCGAACTTCGCGGGGACGTGGGCGGCGTCCTCCCGTAACTCGACCTTCATGTCCGGGAGTTCGAGCTCCTTCCGCATGGAGGGGACCCAGGCGAACATCGTCTGGAACAGTGCCGTGTAGGCAGGGCTCCGCGGTGGGTTGACCAGTTCCACGACCCGCTCGAAGGGCAGGTCGACGTGCTTGAGGGCGTCGCGGATCCGCTGGTTCACCTGCTTCAGGGCGTCGCTGACGCTGGAGCCGGACAGGTCCGCGCGCAGGGCGAGGGTGTTGACGAAGAAGCCGATCAGGCCCTCGACGTCCCCGCGACGGCGGTTCGACGTAGGGGCGCCGACCACGATGTCGTCCTGCCCGGAGAGCAAGGACAACAGCACCGACCAGCCGGTCAGAACGGTCGCGTACAGGGAGACATCGTTGTCTGCGGCGAGGTCGCGCAGGGCCTGCGTCAGGTCCTCGTCCACGGTCACGGGCACCCGGTCGCCGTGGAAGACCTGCTCGGGCGGGCGAGGCCGGTCGGTGGGCAGCGAGAGCACAGCCGGAGCGCCGGCCAACGTGGCGGCCCAGTAGTCGGCGTGCGCGGCGGGCTCTTCCCCCGACATCCAGTCCCACTGCCAGCGGCTGTAGTCGCTGTACTGCCATGTCAGTTCCGGCAGCGACGCGTCCTGCCCCTGCTGGAGCGCGGTGTACACCAGGCCCAGCTCTCGCAGTAGCAGGGAGCGGGACCAGCCGTCGAAAATGATGTGATGGGCCGTCAGAAGCAGCACATGGTAGTCCGGTTCGAGCGCCACCAGGCAGCCGCGCACCATGGGCTCCTCACCCAGGCGGAACGGGGCGCCTTCCACCTCCTGCCGTGTCCGCGCGAACCGCTCGGCCGCGTCCGGCAGTGCCGTCAGATCCTCGAAGGTCACCGGGAACCCGATCTCCGGCGGATCGACGACCTGGAGCGCCGAGCCGCCGGAGGGCACCAGCCGGGTGCGCAGGGCCTCGTGCCGAGCCGCGAGCAGGTGCAGCGCCTGGATGAGCAGGTCCCGGTCCAGCAGCCCTCGGATGTCGAAGGGCATCGGCTCGTTGTAGGCGGCGCTGGCGTCTCCGTCCATGCGCGCCATGACCCACAGCCGCTCCTGCGCCAGTGACAGGGGTGCGGGAGATGATCCTTTGCCGGAGTGATGGGTGACTGTGATTCGGGAGGTAGGCACGGATTACCCTTCACGAGAAAAGAACGCGGCGGAAATCGGATCCTGCGTTTCCGAAGGATCAATGGTTCACGCAATCGTGCGCGAGTATGCCCGGCACAGCCATTTTCGAGCGATTCAGACCGACGTCCGGTATGTGTGCATTGAAAACAATGCGCACAGCAGAGGATCTCCGGCGGGACTGCAACGGGGCGATCGGCGATCTGGCGTGGGCAATTCCCTGGCGGAGCTGATTTGCGAACAGCGCGGCGGGCAACCGCGGGTCTCGGACCGATATCCTCACGGGTTCAGCGGCGCCTCGCGCAAGCTTCCGGGGGTCACCATTTCTTACCAGAACTCCATAAAATTGCGTCAGATGCATGTGGAGGAGCAATCGTTGAAATGTCTATTTTTCTCCGACTGCCCCTGCAGTGGATCATTTCCGCGATATTAGATGCGTACTGATTGAGCGGTCAATAGTGACCCACGCCACACTCTTTCGGCGGCGGGTTGTCGCGTGCGGGCAGCGGGCGAAATTAGGGCTTGCCTAAAAATAGTCGGTGACAAAACACCATTGGCGGACATTCGGGAATTCTCAATGCCCGAACAGGCGCTAACCCTCGGTATCGCAAGCGTTCTGCGTAGGAGTGAGGCTTTTGGCGGGGTGTCAGGTCGCTGCTTTCCAGCCGAAGGCGAGACCGCCGGGCGGCGGAACGCAGGACGGGCCCGACACGCGTCCTGTCGGGCATCGCCGGACTGCGTCTCCTCGCGGACGCCACCGCACGCCAAGGCGGTTCGTGTCCGCGGCA